>NZ_JUEE01000185.1:0-7266 GCF_000802135.1 Desulfosporosinus sp. BICA1-9 | reverse complement strand
GGCTCTTTCTCAAATAAGATGACATCATCCGGCAAGGTCACTCATTTTTAGGACATTATAGGCATTTATCAGTTCAATACCAGCTCGTCCTCCACCTCTACGATGCTTCATTTTAATTCTGCTATTCATGCCTTCCGATGGCCCATTGCTAATGTCTTTATATATCAAGCTATTTTTTACAGCTTCATAATCATCAAGCAGCCCATTTGCATATTGTGCGAGCGGAGCAATTTCACAGCCTTTGTATTTAGTAATAAAAAAGTCCAATTCAACGGTACTATAGTCATCAAACACTTTATAGCAATCGCTCAAAAAAATCACAAGAATCATAATCACTGGATACAAAGCTACTGTTTTTTCAAAAAGTTTTTTTTGTTCATTTTCCTTGCTTTTTGATTGAGCACTATTATTAGCATCATCAACACCATAAATCAGCTCTTTGGCTTTGTCGCTTAATGGCGACTTTTTTTCAGGAGGCTTCTTCTGTGAAGCATTTTCTTGTTTTACTTCGGCCTTTTTCGGGCGGCTTTCGGACGCTTTCTTAAGCACCTGTTTATAAACCGTGTCGCGTGAAATATGCTCCAATTTAAGATCAGGAGGATTTTCAAGGGTATCCTTTCTAATTTCCTCGGGCGTTTCTTTGCGAAGCTTAAGAATATACTGATAAATTGCATTGCGACTTCCCTTGAAACCCTGCGCTTGAAGGATTGGATGTATAGTTCTGTGGTTCGCGCCTTTCTTAACTTCTGCTATAACAGTTTCTCTATAGGGTTCAACAATAGAGTCGTGAGAAGGATGTGCTTTCGGCTTTAGTGTTTTTAGTTTACGATCAAGCAACATATCCGCATGCTGGATAATTGTTTCGTTTGCCGAATTGATCCGTGATTTCATCTTCTCCTCAACATAGTCTAATGTGCTAACTGCAGTCCTACGCAACAGTCGTACATCCTTGAGTGGTATATTCAACGTATTTGCTATATCGGCAGTTTTTACGCCTTTATCTGCCAATTCCAGAATCTTTAATGTATTTCTATATCTTTTAGCTTTAAATTCTGTCAACCCGGCAAGTCTTATCCGCTCTTCAACATTTTCTTCAAGCACATAGAAGTATGGTCTGACAGGAATTATGTCCTCACACTGCGTGGCTTGAACCCAGCCGTTCCCTTCGCGAATTCAATGCTTCCTCTACTGTAGCATGTGCATTTTTTATCAAATGAAACCGATCGGCAATCTGAGTTTTCCCACATTCCGTTGCTGCAGACGCATAGGAACTTGCTCGATCCCTACTAAGAAACTCTGCGGAAGGAAACATCTCAATCGCTTTCTTTGCAGCTTCTTTGGTAGTGCCGCGTATGATTAGTAAAACCCTATGGGTTTCTTCATCGATTAAAACAGTACAACCTGTCGACTTGTCCCCTTTGCGAAGATTGATGTCATCGATCGCCAAAACCCTTACATCGTTTCGCTTTAGATTAGATTCAATTTGCTTGGCAGACTCCACTTTTAAATATCTTGCGATTGAGTCATTGCTCACCAAAGCTCCATCTCTCTTTAGCGCGTCTTCCGCAGGTTTGCATCCGTTTTCCAATGCCCGTTCTACACAGTATTTCTTAAAACGGATTGTTTTTCGTGCGGTTTCTTCGCCAAAACCATCCAACCGTTCCACAAAACGGGTATGCGGGCAATTGAGGTTTTCACAGAAATATTTTTTCCTGCGTACAACATGATATACCGCCAATCCGCCCTGTGGTATGTCTTGTAATGGCTTGTCAAAGTAGTCCTTACATTCCTTGTTGCTCATCATGCCGCAAAAGGGGCACATTGCTTCACTTGAACGAGAATCCCAATAATACCGGATTTTTTTGCTGTCCCGTTCAATATTTTGAAGAATTAAAAAATCAGGAACAATTCCACCAAAATCAAAGAATGTTCTTGCTTCCATTTCAATCTTGTATATTTGTTGAATCTCTCCTTGGGTAAAGCACTCTTTATGTAATGCTGTTGAAAAAATACCATACCAATCCTTTGTACACATATCACACCTCACAGGCTTAATTCTATAGTATATCATAATGTGAAAACCCGTGGATGTCCAGCACTTCCTTCATCTCATTTGAGTAAGAGCCCTCTAAACTCAGCACTTATTTGGCTGGGGGTATTTCAGATGGCGGAAGCACCACTTATTAAAACATTTCGTTCCGGAGCAACGGGGCTCATTCTTTCTTTATGCAACGAAATTAAACTGGTTGAGCACATCAATCACGCAGTAAAATGGGATCCGACACAATGGAACGTATCCCCTGGAGAACATATTTTAGCTCTGGTCATCAACACTTTGTGCGGTCGAGTACCTTTGTATCGAGTGGAGGAATTTTATAAAGAGCAAGATGTGGAGGGGCTTTTCGGTGTAGGAAGGACTGCGGAGGATTTCAACCGTTTTGCCCTAGGACGCGCACTCGACACAGTTCATGACGCCGGATCTTGTTCTATCTTTACGGGACTGACTTTGCGTAATCTCATCACAACAGATGCGCCGTTACAATTCGCTCATGGCGATACCACCAGCAAAATTATGTACGGTGATTACGAAGACAAGAGTGCCCCAGACACGTTGAAGATAAATGAAGGATACAGCAAAGACAAACGCTTTGATTTAAAGCAGATCGTCATGGGACTCGTTACAATCGGTCGAGGTATGCCGTTACTAGGTAACGTCAACGACGGTAACCTCGACGACAAAACCTGGAACGGCCAACTTATTGATACCATGACAGAAGCCTTGAATCCGCTGCAGATCCGCAAACTAGTTTACGTAGCCGATAGCGCTTTTTTTACTGAAACGAACGTCAAAAAGGCGCACGGGAAAGGATTGCGTTTTATTTCACTCGTCTCTGAAAATCACAAACTGCGCGAAATCTGCATTGAACAGGTGCTACAGAACAAGCAGATGATCAACCTCGGCCGCATATCCGATCAGAAAAAAGCCAGTGAATATCACATTCAGGAAATAAGTCAGGATTATCACGGCATCCCGCTACGTTGTAGCGTCGTATACTCCACCCACTTAGCGGAGCAGAAAAAAGAAACATTTGCACGGCATCTGCAAAATGAACAATTGCAATTGGAGAAAGATACGAAAAAGTTGAGCGGACAAGAGTTTTCATGTGAAAAAGACGCACAAAAAGCATTGAAAAGGTTTCAGCATACCCATCGAAAATCACTATTCCCCCTCTCAAGCCGAATCGAGTTACTAACTCGTCCTGCCCCCCGCGACAAACGCGGAAGACCCAAGAAATCAGAGAAACTGGAGATGGAAACGGTCTACACGCTTCATGTCGACTTCGCGTCTGTACCACTTGAGGTCATCGAAGAAGAAGAGCGGCGTATGGGTTATTTCGTGTTAGCCACCAACCATGAAGATGCATCAGAACTACCTGCTGAGCAAGTACTGCGGGAATACAAGCAACAAAGCAGTACGGAGTTGCGCTTTAAGTTCTTGAAAGATCCGATGTTTGTAGACTCCTTGTTTTTGAAAACACCGGAACGGATCGAAGCGCTGGGTTACGTACTATTGATTGCACTGTTTGTCTATATGAGGTTAGAAGAACGCATTCGCACAGCGGTCGAGAAGCAGAACATTCAACTCCAACCAGTGAGAGGATGGTACACGCGCAAACCGACAGCTAAACAGGTAATTCTGATGTTGGAACATATTGTAACGATCTATTGGTTTGACTGGGAAGATGAAACGTGGAAAAAGCAAATGCAGCAGAACGAACAGGCTCAACAACTCTTTGATCTTCTTATGGTAAATCCATATGACAACAGCGTATGATCATTGAAAAAATGAGTCATTCATAATTCCATTATTCTCGTTGATGGGTGCTCAAAATGGGGTCCAACCATTTACTCGGTTTTTTCTAAACAACAAAGGCTGTGTGTACTACCAAGTATAAATGGAGGACTTAACACTGCTAAGTCCTCCATCTTTGTATGGTCAATCCAATATTAAATTACCCCACAGATTCATTTTTAATTTGTTGCTTACCGGGTCTCCTTATTAACATTTGTCCAATACAAGACAGCTTCAAAACGTTTGCTTACTCTTAATTTTGAAAGAATATTACAAACGTGAGATTCCGCAGTTCGAACCTTAATACCTAAAGCCGATGCAATCTCTTTGTTGTGTAAACCTTTTGATACTAATTCTATTACCTCTATTTCTTTAGGGGTCAGTAATTCACTCAGTATTTTAGAGTTAACTGGGGAATGCAAGTCATCACTGTTACTTTCGGGTCGTAGGAAAGTCTCAAAGCCTTGAGAAAAATACGCACCTCCATCATTAACTCTAAATATCCTCAGAATCATCTCCTTTACAGAACTGACCAATTGTCGAAGCGATTTCAAGATCACCACCCAAGTCTTCTAATCTTTCTTTCATTCCGACTATTCCAAAATGGGCACCTGTCAATGCCCAATCTTCTATCTTGCTAGAATCGAAACCTTTACCTGAATCTCTAACAGTCATTTCAATTCTAGACTCATTCATCTCAATGTGAATCTTCAACTTGTTAGAATCTGAGTGTTTCACGGCATTTGAAATCCCCTCTTGTAAAAAACGGTATGCCACTAATTCAACTTCTTCCTTAAAGCGTTCTTCTCGATTAAGGCCTACCGTCTCTAGGGAAATTTGCAACAGCTCTTTTTGCATTACTTCTTCGCACATTAATTCGATGGCAGTAAGCAATCCCAAATCAGTTAAAGATGGTGGGCCTAAATTATTAAATATTGAACGAAGTTCAAAATTAAAGTCCTCAACTATCTCACGTATATGAGAAATAGCCTTTACTTTTTTGTCGTCATTGGTTGGGCATTCTTCAACAAGGTATTTTAACCATCGATTCAAGTCCAACCCCAATTGCAATGGTCCATCGTGGATCTCACATGCTATTAATTTCCTTTCATTCTCAAGGCTTCTAAACAAAGAGCTAGTTATTCCTTGAAGACCCTGATTTCTTCGTTGTAAGTCGAGAGATCTTCGGGCCAAGTCCTTGATTTCTTTCGTCAGTTCCTGGATGATAAACGTCGTTATTAGGCGTTGAGCCAATTGACTTGAAATCAACGTAATTAACGGTAGTTCATCTAGTACAAATTCGACATGGGAATTTCGGTAGCCTAAAATTATCCCGCAAGTAAACTCATCAGAAACAAAGGGAATATAGATCTCGGCTGGTAAACTAACAGGGAGTATTTCTGTTTCTAAGTTAATCTTTTGATCAGCTTGAAAAAATTCTTCTAATTCAATTTGTTTACTGGGTTTTTCCAAAAATATTCCTACCGCTTTCGTTAAGTACCCACCTTTATTATCTTCAACATTAATGTTTCCTTGGTAGTTTCCACTTTGAGCGCAAAGATGCACTCTTACAAAAGATTCGTTACCCTTATTTCTAGTTAGTTGGGTAAAGCAAAATCCTTAGAATAGTGACTTAAATAAGTCTACGCAATTTTTCTATTGGGTAATAGGCGTTTTGAGGTCACTTAAGGTATTAACTGTTCAATATTATTTCATAGAATTACTATTTTCCGTAGTAATTCTGTTGAAAATATTGAATCTAAAAATATTAAACGGGATACCTTTTCAGTATCCCGTAAATCGTTGCAGCTACCCTAAACAATGTCTAGGGCGACATCAGTTGGGTATTCTTACTTTAGTTCTCTTAGCCGCTTTGCTAAGGTATAAGGGATTATTTGATATTGTTGTGTTTCTTTATATGCTTTCTCCATATGCATATAATCCACAATTTCTTTACTTCTGTGATTTTTGAATTTTGTAGCCACTAATTCAAGAACGCTCAATTCTTCCAAGGTAAACTCCGAGATACTTACTTCTTTATTAGGGCATATTTTATAGCAAATATCTTCATTAATCATTTCTTCCACCACTTTAACGTTGGTAAATGAATAATCTCGTCATACGCTATGGGCACGCACCTAGTGCCTAATGCTTAAATACAGTAAACCTATCATCGATTTCCCATATCTACCTAAAAAAGCGGTATCGGTGTTCCTTAAAGCTTCATTAGTAAACTTTGTAAGGGTGATCTAAAAATGGAGCAAAATAACCAAACATTTCTTCGATGACAAGGCTTTACGGATAACTGGAACATCGCAATTGGGGTTTGTTTCGCTTAAATATCGTGTCGCTTCTCACCTAAAATGACGGCGTGTATCTCACTGCCAATGGCGGAAGAAATGTGCAGGTCGGCTCCTTGCTTCGGAGAGTCGACCTGCGCTACAAATTGGAATTTATCAATTGCCCATTATGCATATAATCTCTTAGATCAGGTTAATATCAGCTCCACCGTAACATCTTCGCGTCTTTTTTCATGAAACACCATGCGCCACTCCACATCGTCCACCGGCTCAAAGTGCAGTGCGGAGCAGGCTACATGGAGCTTGCCTTGGCCGCTGCCGCCGAAAATGATGGCAGTCGGACCATCCTGCGCCACCAATGATGCCGATGCAAATGCTGTTGAATGCCTGCGGCTCATTGGGATTGGTGCGCTTCTGCCGAGGTTGGTCGGAACGAATGCAATCAGTGACGGTGAATGCACCATCAGGCAGATCCTGCGAGAGCGTATAGCTCATCACAGTATAGTGCGTCGGGAACTCCTGATTTTGGCTGTCAAAATGCTCACAGGACATTTCGTGCTGCTCATATTCCTGCACGGTCAGCGTATGCTGTGCGCCGGTGGTCGGGTGTGTAAACTCGATGCGTTCACCGGGCGCTGGTACATGAAAGTGCGGTCCCGACATAGCGACAGGCTCCTGCATCAGTGTTACGCCGAGCGTCGTGATCTGCGATTTGCGTTTCTTCGTCCAAGGAAAAGCGGAGCGCCAGATTGCCCAGCCATAGGCAGGATCAAGGCCATAATGCTGGGTCACGCTCTTGACCTCAAGGCCGTTACCCTCTGGGAAGCAGGGATTCCATGACACGCCGCAGCCATGAGAGCCTGAAAGAACAGTTCCGTTCAACACAACTTTCGGATTTATATTGATGGCCAGCGGATTTTCTGCGTCAATCTGCATCCGCTGTTCATCGGTAAAGTCGGTTCCATCGTTCTCAATAGAGAGATTCCACTTGTCCATAAAGGAACGGATGCGCTCAGCTGGAACCTGTATGCAAAAGTCCACGACCAAGCCTTTACTGCAGGTGTAAATCGCTGGGATATGCCAGACTTCATCGTCCCAGACAAACTGCCTATC
>NZ_JUEE01000184.1:0-7907 GCF_000802135.1 Desulfosporosinus sp. BICA1-9 | reverse complement strand
AAAAAAAGTTTATCATCTAATTTCATAACAGCGCCCTCCATGCCCCATAGATATCCTTAATTAAACCGCCTTTGGAACGCTTTTCGAAGGCCATCTTGATAATTTCTTTTTGGCGCTCTTTTTTAGGTGTCCCGTCCGCTGTTAGATACATCTTGACAGCTTGAGAAAATAACTTCGGATAGACTTTCAAGAGATGAGTATTATCCTCAAAGAATTTGCCCATATGTCGATAATGGTGAAGGTCTTTAAGCACGAAGGAATCCCGCAAGCGCGTTTCGTAAACCGTCATAGCTTGATCACTAACATCCCCGGTCTTAATCGCTTGAGCAGCAACTTCTCCGGCAATCTTACCTGAGATCATGGCTAGATTCGAACCCTCTCGGTTTAAGGAATTCATCAGCATCGCCGTATCCCCTACCACAAGGACTCCCTGGCGATGGAGCCTGGGAACTTGAGTATATCCACCTTCAGGTATTAGGTGAGACAAGTATTCCTTAGTCTCCCCCCCTTGAAGAAGACGTCTAACATAAGGCTTAGATTTCAGATTCTCGAGCAGATCATTGGGGGTCCAGTTATTGCGAATTAAGGGTTGTAGAATAGCCCCAACTCCGATTGAGATAGACTCTTTATTGGTATAAATAAAGCCTACTCCCATCATCCCGGCCGTTGAATCCCCATATAATTCTATCGTAGCCCCTTGTCCTTCATCAAGACAGAAGCGATCTTCTATCTTTTCTTTAGGTAAGGCGATAACTTCCTTGACTGTAACAGCCACCGATTCTGGTTTTAAAGGCTTAGCGAGCCCTGCTTTTACTGCTAAGAAGTTATTTACCCCTTCAGCAATAATCACTACTTTTGCTCCTAAATCCCCTTCAGCGCGTCCAGTACGAACTCCAACCACATCGTCGCCTTTGTATAAGAGATCTTCAACAATCGTTTCCGGAATAATCATGACTCCTGCTTTTTCAGCTTGTTGCGCTAGCCAACGATCAAATTTCACTCTAAAAACAGAATGCGCATTATAGGGTTCACTGGCCCAGGCAGGGTCTCGATATCCCGCTAAGATCGACTCATCCCCGCTTAACATGGCAATTCGTTGTTCTATGATCGGACGCTCTAAAGGTGCCTCTTGCCAAAAATCAGGCACAACTTGGCTGGTTGCTTTTGTGTAAAGGATACCGCCCATTACGTTCTTAGTTCCTGGATAATCTCCACGTTCAATTACGACTGTCTTCATGCCAGCCTGAGCAGCACTGAGCGCGGCAGACAGGCCAGCAGGACCGCCTCCAACGACGATCACATCAAAGTTTTCCATGTTTGCCCCTCCTTAATTTGCCACGCCGTGCTGAAGGCGTTTCTTGAATTCAGCAGTTAGTGCCGGTACTATTTGGAAAAGATCGCCAACGATCCCGTAATTGGCTACTTTTAGAATTGAAGCCTCGGGGTCATTGTTGATGGCAATAATGAAGTCAGAGGTTTCCATCCCGACTAGATGTTGAATTGCCCCTGAAATTCCAATGGCAATATAGACTTTTGGACGAACCGTAACCCCTGATTGCCCTACTTGTTGATCATGAGTCAGCCAGCCTGCCTCCACTGCTCCACGTGAACCAGCAATTGTAGCCCCTAAGACCTCTGCTAATTCTTCGGCAAGTACCATGTTCCTTTTAGCTGCTAGACCCAGACCAACTGCAACAATGATTTCGGCCTTATCCAAGAAAGCACTCTTAGCGTCTGAGGAGATAAACTCGAGGACTTTTGTCCGAATATTAGTTTCATCAAAAAGAATTTCCTCATGAATGAGTTCACCTTCACGACCATCAACACGCTCAGGCATTGCCATAACTCGTGGGCGAACCGTCGCCATTTGTGGTCGGCTGGAACGGCAGAGAATTGTGGCCATAATATTTCCCCCGAAGGCGGGACGGGTCTGTTGAAGGAGTTTCGTCTCTGGGTCAATACCAAGAACTGTACAGTCCGCAGTTAAGCCAGTTTGCACTCTAGTAGCTATAGCCGGAAATACATCTCGCCCCATAGACGTGGCACCCATTAAAATAATCTCAGGTTGATATTTTGTAACGAGACTCGTTATTGCTTCAGCATAAGGCTCCGTACGGTAATCTTTAAGCACAGGATGATCAACCACATAAACTCTCTCAGCACCATAAGCAAAGGCTTCAGGAATTACACTATCTACTTGATGACCGGTAATCACCCCACTGAGTCCACATCCGATGGCATCGGCGAGCTTGCGCCCTTCTCCTAACAGTTCCCAGGATACTGGAGCTACTTTCCCATTGGTATATTCAATAATTACCCAAACTCCACTCCAGACATCTCCTCCGGCAACCGGGACAACTTGTGCAGGAATCGTCTTCTTTTGGTTGTCTTGGGCATAATCTTTCACGGTATCCGGGAGCGGATCCTTCAAATCAAATCTGGCACCCGCTTCAGGATCAAGAGCTTGTGTAGGTTTATTGGCTTGATCAGGAAGATTAAGTGCTAGCGCATTTGTCGGGCAGACTAGAACGCACTTCCCGTTATTATCACATATTTTCGGATTAACGACGGCGATCCCATCAATGAGGTCAAGAGCTTCGATGGGACACTCCACGATACATGCCCCACACCCAATACATTTTGAATTGTCAACGGCGACGGTCATTAGTGCTTTCCTCCCTTCGCTAGGGGATTAACCATAATTATGTTTTGCTGAAATATTTTTTGAACGATCGAAGCCGCAGTTCCGGCCGGGTCTTTTGTACCGTCCATGATTTCTCCCCCACTGCGACCAGGCGGTGCAAAAATTCTTGAAACACTGGTCGGAGATCCTTTAAGACCCATTTGTTTAGTATCAAAGGACAGGGACTTAACATCCCAAACCTCGGGCTCATAGGCGGCAGCTTTCATCATATTTGGTAAGCTGGCGTAGCGTAAGTCATTAAGCTCTTTTTCTACCGTAATTAGGGCAGGTAGCTGAGCTTGAACAACTTGACGACCACTCTCAGTCTTGCGTTCTACAGTGACAGTCGTTTCTGTGAGTTCTCGTATTCTTATGGCATACGTCAATTGAGGGAATCCTAAGCGCTGAGCAATTCCAGGGCCTGTTTGAGCAGTATCTCCGTCGATTGCCTCTTTTCCCGCAAAGACGAGATCAATCGGATCGGTTTCCTGGATCTTTTGCAAGGCGGTTGAAATAATATAAGCCGTCGCTAAGGAGTCAGAGCCTCCAAAAGCACGGTCGCTGAGCAAAATCCCTCGATCAGCCCCAAAGGTCATGGCTTTTTTTAGGGCTTCTTTAGCTTGAGGAGGACCCATACTAACGATGGTTACTTTACCGCCAACTTTTTCCTTAAGGCGAATGGCCTCTTCCAAGCCATGCGCATCATAGGGGTTAATAATCGATGGCACGCCCTCGCGCATGAGGGTATTGGTAATAGGATCGATCCGAACTTCGGATGTATCCGGAACTTGCTTAAGGCAGACCACAAAGTGCACGAAAAACCCCTCCATATTCCATCTTGTTCTAAAATAGTGAAACAATTAAATCTATTTAATCCTATTACATAGCAGCCTAAATATCAAGGCTAATTTCGACATTTTTTTGTTATTCCTAAATAGTTTTTCCAAAAATGCCTTGAGGACTAATTATCCTTTTCAGAGAGATACTTTTCTACTTCAACTGCAGCCAAAGCACCGTCCCCAACAGCGGTCGCGACTTGGCGCAGTGGTGTATTGCGAATATCTCCTGCAGCGTATACCCCTGCTATATTGGTTTGTAAGCGCTGATCGGTCAGAATATACCCTCGTTCATCTGTTTCAATTTCCCCATTAATAAATTGAGCATTAGGATCTGTTCCAACGTAAATAAAAACACCATCAGCGCGAATTTCTCGTTGAGCGCCACTTAGCACATCTAGAATCCGCACGCCCTCTACATGATTCGAGCCAAGGATCTCCTCAATCTTAGCATTAAGTTCAAAGCGAATTTTTGGGTTTTCTTTAGCCCGGTTCATGGCAATCTGAGAAGCACGGAAGCCTGTGCGACGATGGACAATAATCACTTCATCCGCAAACTTGGTAAGATATGTACCCTCTTCAATCGCTGCATCTCCCCCGCCTACTACAACAACCGTTTTTCCTTTGAAAAAGGCCCCGTCACAGGTAGCGCAATAGGAAACGCCCCCTCCACGGAAAACATCCTCACCTGGCACACCCAACAGACGTGGTTTTGAGCCTGCAGTGATAATTACAGAACGAGCTTCCAGTACTTGAGCATTGGTATGGATTTTTTTTATACTTTCTTTAAGATCAAGTTTTTGAACCTCTTCAAAGATAAATTCAACCCCAAACGACAAGGCTTGCTTATGAAATAGATTCATAAGTTCGTACCCATTAATTCCATTTGGAAATCCTGGATAGTTCTCAATGTTCTCTGTAGAAGCTGCTTGACCACCTGGCATTGCCAATTCCACAATAGCTATCTTAAGGCCCCCTCGTGCAGCATAAATTCCAGCAGTAAGCCCTGCAGGGCCAGCACCAACAATTATAACGTCATACATTACTAGCAACTCCTTTTTAATTTAATAATAGTTTGCTATATACCCCTTATGGGTATTATAGTAAGTATACCATATCTTATAGTGTTTTAAAAAGAAAATAGCTATCAATCTAAAAATGTATGAAGGGATTTTGATTTTGTGGGAAGAATATAATATAGAACACCTACTGTCCTAGTATGGCGCATAATTTTAAAGTTAATCACGATTTTCTATATTAAAGGAGGAGTCACTATTGCACCGTTTTTACAAACTTTTTGTAGCCATCATTATACTATTCTCGGTCTTGGTCGCCTCTAGTGGTTTATTCGAAGATTGGTTATGGTTTAAAGATCTCGGTTATACTCAATTATTTTGGACCCCGATTTTAAGTAAAGCACTTTTTCAAGCCGTAAACGGAACAATTCTCTTTATTTTCATTGCTGGAACTTTACTGTCTATTCGTCATGCTATTGTCACCTTCATCAACGAACGATTACGTCTTCGTTTGCGATTAGTTCAGGATATGAACCGCCCAGCCTTTAACCTAAGTCAACGACGGGTTACAGTATGGTTATTGATTATATCTGCAGTCATTAGCTTTGGAATTAGCTTTGTACTAGGTTTCAAAGGCTGGTTGGATGTTTTATCGTTTACTCATGCTACCCAGTTCAACCAAGTCGATCCAATTTTCGGTAAAGATTTAGCGTTTTATTTCTTTCAACTTCCTTTCCTACAGACCTTATTTAATGCTTTTTTTGGACCATTATTTTTGCTGACATTTTTTACTACAATTTTTTATATTATCACTGGCGTTATACGTTTCCGTACAAGAAGGATCTGGCAAAGAGGAGCAGTCACAGTTGGCTCAGATCCAAGGAGGCATCTAGCGTTATTAATTGGAATCCTTTTAGGATTAAAAGCTTTCGGATATTATCTTGAAATTTTTCAGTTACTATATTCTGTCCATGGGCACGTCGTCGGTGCTGGATTCTCAGACTTATATGCGACACTTCCTGCTTTGAAACTTTTAATAGTTCTCAGCCTGCTAGGATCAATCCTAGCCTTCTTCGCGCTTAAATCGAATGATTCTCGCTTATTAACCGTTCCAGTCTCAGGTATTTTCGTAGTCGGAATCCTCATGAATAGTATTTTTCCCGCGCTTGTTCAACAGTTTCTCGTCCTTCCGAATGAACTTCGCAAAGAACAACCGTACATCCAACATGAAGTACAATTGACACGCTTTGGCTATGGTTTAGATCAAATTCAAGATATTGAGTATCCCGGCAACTCACCCATCACGTTGGACGTTTTAAAGGCTGAGCATGCGACACTTAACAACATTCGACTTAACGATGCCCGCCCCATGTTGCAAACCTATAATCAGAAACAGGGTATTAGACTTTATTATAAATTCAATGATATTGATATCGATCGATACACTGTCAATGGTGAATATCGCCAAGTTATGATGGGTCCTCGAGAAATATCAACCCCCGATTTGGATCCTAAAGCCAAGACGTTTGTCAATGAACGTTTCAAATATACACACGGTTTTGGAGCCTCCGCATCCTTTGCTAATGCCGTTACTACTGAAGGTCTCCCCTCCTTTGCTATAAAAGATGTTCCACCTGTCAGTGAGTTCGCAGAATTCAAAATGACCGAACCCAGGATTTATTACGGTGAATTGACCAATGATTGGGTCGTGGCAAATACCTCAGTCAAAGAATTTGATTATCCCCTCGGAAATTCAAATGCTGAAAACTCCTATAAAGGTAAAACCGGACTCCAGTTAACCGCCATCAATAAGCTGATGCTCTCCTTACGCCATGGGACCCCGCGCTTCTACCTGGCTAGTGAAGTGACATCTGCCAGCAAATTGCTGGTATACCGCAATATTATGGAACGTGTTGAAAAGCTGGCACCATTTCTAACCTATGATTTGGATCCTTATATGGTCATAGATAATGGACGTATTAAGTGGATTATTGATGCCTATACCACATCTGATGCCCTTCCCTATTCTAATAGATATCCTAATCAGGGGTTTAACTACATCCGAAATTCAGTCAAAGTGATCATAGATGCCTATGACGGAACCGTTGATTTTTATGCGCTTGATTCGCAAGATCCAATTCTTAAGACCTACATGAAAATATTTCCGGGAGTTTTTAAGGATTTTTCAAGCCTCCCCAAGAACTTAATAGCCCACCTTCGTTATCCTGAAACCCTTTTTAGCGTTCAAAGCAACATGTTAAAAACCTTCCATATGACAAATACTTCTGTTTTCTACAATAAAGAAGATGCTTGGGATATTGCTAAGGAACTGTTTGAGGCTAAACCTCAAAACGTGGCACCTTATTATACCATCATGAAAATTCCAGGTGAAGATAAACCTGAGTTCGTGCTTATGCTTCCATTTACCCCGGCATCAAGTGCTACCAACACAAGAAATAACATGATCGCTTGGATGGCGGCTCGAATGGATGGAGAACATTATGGTGAGCTATTACTCTATAAACTGCCTAAAAATATCGAAATTGACGGCCCATTACAAATTGAGTCTCGTATTGACCAAGACACTGAAATATCCAAACAGCTTTCCTTATGGGATCAGAAAGGTTCAAGCGTGATTCGAGGTAATCTCTTGGCTCTTCCCATCGGTGGAAACTTTCTCTATGTTGAGCCAATCTATCTGCAGTCGGATAAAGGCGGAAGTATTCCTGAAATGAAACGAGTTGTCTTAGCTTATCAAGATCGTTTGGTAATGACCGAAAATATTGGTTCAGCCTTAACCCAACTGTTTGGAGAAGGCGCACCTCAACCGACAACACCAGGGCAAAGCATACCTACTCCTGCTGAGTCACCACAAACCCCAATAACCGAAGTGGATGAACCGAACCTGGTGTCAATAATTGACCAAATGAATCAAATTCGCACCTTACTTGACAGTCTGGAAATCCAGCTTAAAGGATTACAAAGTACTCCTAGTGAAACCCCTCCAAATGAGTAGTTTTGGATACTAACGGATTTTCCCCCAGGGGGCCTTGTCATAGAAATTTAATTTCCATGACGAGGCCCCCCTTTTCTAGTTAAATGCCAAAAGACGAGTCCGAAGACCCGTCCTTTTTGCACTATCAGACATCTATGCCGCTGCGCGATCACAATTCTCTTTTTGCCTTTTCGAGAATGTCCACGGACATTATTATGAGACAGTCCCTTGATTTAACTGAGTATCTAGTGAACCTTAAAAGCTATTATCTAAGATTTAAGAGGTATTAACTCTACTATAGTGGATGTTCCTGAGCGATTTAGTTGGATAAGCTCTGCACCATCTTCTGAGATGTAATTCTCATCCCCTTGTAATTT
>NZ_JUEE01000183.1:0-6033 GCF_000802135.1 Desulfosporosinus sp. BICA1-9 | reverse complement strand
CCCGTCCGCCACTGCCCACGAAGTTCGACATTCGATATTCGATATTCGACCCAAGTAGTCTTTATGGTCTTTTACACCACACAAACTACCTTAAATCGAACCTCGAACCTCGAATATCGAACCTCGAGTAGGCCGTTCGACTTGCATGTGTTAGGCACGCCGCCAGCGTTCGTCCTGAGCCAGGATCAAACTCTCCAAAAAAAGTTATTCAAACTTCTACTATTGAAGAAGATGATTCGCTCATGATTTATTTTGAAACTCCTTCGAGTTTCTCTCATTGGCTGTCCTTGTTGTTTAGTTTTCAAAGACCATTAATTTTCCTTAGCCGTTTGAGGCCGGATTTACGTCTTAGCATTTTCAACTCTCGTTGTCAACAACTAATTTTCCGTATGTTTTGATCAAGTAGTGTGAAGCCGTGACTTCTTGCACTTTCGATCAATGTGCGTTTGTGGCACTCGGTTATAATACCATTTTCATCATATGCTGTCAACTGTTTTTTTATGCTACTGCTCTTGGTTTCACTCACCTAAGTTTCACACAGTGGAGCAACGATTGAGATAGTATCACAGATTTCTATGTGCCCTCAATAGGGTGATTTGTAAAGCTTGAGTATTAACCAACTTCTAAGGGGTTTGTACATGGTGCTTTGGTGCTTGGTACTAGATATAGTTTTTGCTGTTTATGTTATTTTTATACTCTGAATAAATTCCGCATTAATAAGTTCGCTGCCTTTTTTAGTTTCTATTTCAAGCCAATTTTCATTGACATCAATGATTATTCCCTTGACACTAGTGCCAAAAGATCCCGTAGATATCAAGCATTGCTTGCCGATATATCGTTTAATGAGTTCGTTGGTCATCTTTACAACACCTTTCCTCTTCTTGATTCTTAAAAGTATTGCCTTATATAAGGTACGTTGTTGCGGTAAAACAACAAAAAATATAATAAAAAACGGCAAATAAATCGCAATCAATGATCCTATATTCAATAGACCTCATCCTTTTATATGGATTAATTAAATACCGTCGACCCAAGTTATGACATACTCTGTGGCTTGTGGTGTACTTATGCTCCCTGGATCACTGACATGCCATTTTCCATCGATACCTTGTTCTCTAGCTGTTAGTTCGAAATGACACATGGCTATCCCCATGTCAACTCTTTGTAAATCATAAGCCAAGGCCTTGGCATAACCCTTAGTATGCTGAAGGTAGAAATGGATCTTATTAGTATCCTTGACAATCCTCCACGGTTGCTTGTTGGAGGCAGAGGGTGCCAGTCGAAGCATTTCGAGAGGGGTTGCGAATTTTCCAGCCTCCAGCTCAGATAAGTGATGACTAAAATCACGACTGAAGAAAAGCTCACCCCAGCCTTTGCGATTTTTTGATCCCGCAGTAAATCTCAATGCAGAATCAATCAGACTCTTTCTACTACTGGGATAGCCTATGGGTGTGATACAAGGCAATACTTCATGATCCTTTTGCCCAATTGCCCTACCAAATTCACTTTTCTTGAAGGTTCCTCCAAGCCAACAAGTACCTAACCCCAAAGATGTAGCATATAGAATAACCTTCTCCAGGGAATAACCAAAGTCTTCCAAATCTCTATCCGCCTTTTCGACAGCAGCAACGACATAGGTTGAAGCACCTCTTATCACGCCATAAGTCCCAAGCTTTGCATTCGATTCTTTACGAGCAAGATCACTTTCAATCAAGTTCATTCTTAAAGTCCCACCAAACGGACCCCTCGGCATCGAAAAGAATCCTTGCAATTTTTCTTTTATCTCTGGTGTCAGAGGTTGCTCTAAATAAGTTCGGACAGATAGTCTCTTTTTAATTATTTCTGTAATCGTCAATTCGAATAGTTCACCCCTCATAGAAACCTCCACATCAAGGATTGGGATTTACACTTAACCCCTCTCGTCAATTATAGCAAATTATGGAGATTAATGAAATTGTTTAATAACTATTGTTTAGTCTTCTTTCAACCGCAACTGTTTGATTCATGACAAATATTCCCTCAACTATCGAGGCCTAAAAAAACAGACCCCGGATCTATACCGAAGTCTCTAGATAGAGATTTATTAACATTTAGTTTGGACTAGCTAAGATAATGGGGCAATAATTTTCTTCTCAGATTTCTTCTTCATTTTTTCCTTATTTTTAGGACTCTTGTCTCCCAAATAAAATACCTCCCATCACCCATTTACCCTAGTATTACAGGTAAAACATTTTTCCATACATAGTTTAGCCATCACCCTACCCACCGTTTCGAATGACCTTATCTCGATATACTGTTACTTTCTTGCATTTTAAAATCATAAGCAAATAGGCGCTATTTTACGGGATCGAGTGATTCTTTCAAACCACATCCCAATTGACTGCGTGAGTGTATTTGTGATTTATGAATTATTCATCCCCTTTAGTTTGCCACTTAGAGATCAGGCCAACCACCACTAACACAATTAATGACACTATTGAAAAAATAAATAAGAACATTGCACCATTATCGTCGTTGGATATCGGACTTATTAAAGAATTTTCCCCGAGCAAGTATATTGTAATTCCAGCCACTAAACCTGATAACCCAAGGACAAATCCAATTTTTCTACCTATCGTCTTAGTATCTTTTCTCGGTCCGACGTAAGAATTGTTCCATATTATTCGAAGCAAATAATAGGTCATGCACCCCATCATAATTACATAAACATTCATGGGATATTTTAACCATCGGAACCCAAACCCATAGAGCCCTATATCAATCAAGAGCAGATAAAAGAGCAACATATAGGCCTGATTTCCAATCATGTTTCGTTTTTGAATTTGCATTTCATCTAATTCATTACTACGCATCTTCATCACCTTCCCAAAATAATTGATCGAGAGTTTTCCCTAGGACTTTACATATAGAAATACATAACTTAATGGATGGATTGTAATCACCTTTTTCAATCGCATTAATGGTCTGTCGAGTAACTCCAGTGGCATCCGCCAAATCCTTTTGTGACATGTCTTTAGCTGCTCTCGATGATTTCAATTTCAAGTTCTTACTCATCATAACACCTCTAGTAAAATAGTAACATTAATCAAGCTTAATGTCAAATATTTTATACACTTTGTATATAGTACTTGATACAATGCGTTATTATTTTTGCTGATACATACTTTTGCAGACAAAAAAAGAGCCTCACACTCGTTCATGGTGAAGGCTCGTAAACTTCAATAATTTACAGGTTCATACTATTATAAACACACTCTGAAGAAAAACCCCAATGCTTACCACATGGCCATATGTCCATCCGCTCTTGACTCGGTGCCACCAGCCAGAATCCCGTCCTTACTTCTCCAGATGATTTGACCACGTCCAAAACTAGATGTATCCATCGACCATCGAATGTTATGTCCTCTACGCGCTAATTCTTGAGCAATCGACTCAGGAAAGGAGTGTTCAATCTCAATGGTTTTTCCATTAATCCATTGCCAACGTGGCGCATCAAGAGTAGCTTGAGGATTCAAATGATAATCGACAGTATTCATAATCACTTGGACATGCCCTTGAGGTTGCATGAAGCCTCCCATCACTCCAAAGGGGCCCACAGGAAGGCTATCTTTTGTTAAGAAGCCTGGAATGATAGTATGGTAAGGCCTTTTACCTGGTTGAAGACAATTGTCATGGTTCGGATCCAAAGAAAAGTTGTTTCCGCGATTATGTAGACTAATCCCTGTTTTTGGTACAACCAAGCCAGAACCAAAGCCCTTATAATTACTCTGAATATACGAAACCATGTTCCCTTCGTCATCTGCGGTTGCTAAATAGACCGTCCCGCCTTTGGATGGGTTTCCAGGTTCAGGTTGAATCGCTCTATCTCCAATTTGTTTCCGGCGTTCCTCAGCATACTCATCTGATAACAGTTCCTCAATACTTACCTTCATTTGAGAGGGATCGGCAATGTACTTCTTCCCGTCGGCAAACGCCAGCTTAAGTGCTTCGATTTGCCGATGATAAGAGTCGGTGCTCTCTTTGAATTCGAATTCAAACCCTTTTAAAGAATTTAAGGCCATTAAAGCCACAAGTCCATGTCCATTGGGCGGAATTTCCCAGACCTTATACCCACGATAATTGATGGAGATCGGGGTTACCCATTCCGGAGTGTAAGCCGCCAAGTCATCTGCTCTCAGAAAACCACCGTGCAGCTTAGAGAATTGATCGATTTTCTCCGCGATTTCTCCACTATAAAACGATCGGGCGTTTGTTTCGGCAATCGATTGCAAGGTGCGGGCGTGATCTTGAGAACTCCAAAGCTCACCAATTTTTGGAGCACGCCCTTGAGGAGAGAATGTCTTAAACCAGTTTTTGAATTGCTCGTCTTTAAGATTCACCGCATATCGGTCGAAAGCGATCTCCCAATTCTTCCCCACAGTTGGGGATACGGGATAACCTTGTTCGGCATACGAAATCGCAGGTTGCATCGCTTTGGTCAGAGGAAGCTTACCGAAACGGGTAGATAACTCAGCCCAGGCAGCGGGCGCTCCCGGAACGGTAACGGGATACCATCCATAGGTAGGCATTTCTTGGTGTCCAGCTTTTTTCAAGGCTTGCAACGTGAGCAGTTGGGGGGCAGGGCCGCTGGCGTTAAGTCCAAAAAGTTGCCCCTTAGTCCAGACCAAAGCAAATGCATCCCCTCCTATTCCATTTGAGGTCGGCTCAACAACCGTAAGACAGGCCGCTGTGGCAATCGCCGCGTCAATGGCATTTCCACCCTTTCTTAAGACCGATAACCCTGCTTCGGCCGCAAGGGGCTGAGAAGTGGCAACCATACCATTTTTGGCGTAGGCGGTCATTCGACGTGAGGCATAAGGATTATAAAGCGTATCAAAATTAAGCATCTTACGCATTCCTCCACTACTTGTATTTCTGTATTAGCTTGGCATTAGCCCCTAGTTGAACAATGATTACTCGTCCTTACACAAATCCTATAATCAAGCAACAAACTGTACTCAGTAAGTAGGATAAGAAGGCCACAATTTGGTCTGAGCACCTCTCTATATGATCGAAAAGACCTGTACTATTTTACCATTTTGTTCCACATTTTTAAAGTAGTGCATATTATGTGGTATCACTGGAAGGGAGGAAATTCAAATGGCATTTGATAACGTTGGTGGAGCAGCTTATGGTGGCGGAAAAGGCTTAGGCGCAGGGATCGCCGCAGTTGTAGTCATAATTCTTCTTCTAATCGCAATGGGAATTGTATTTTAATTTAGAAAGGTGGAACTTCTTATGTACGGAATGGGTTATGGTGGAATGACCGGAGCATGTTGTCCTCAACCTGTTGCACCAGTTGCTGCAGCTTGTGGCGGCTATGGTGTTGGCGTAGGCGCAGGTGTAGGAGTAGGCATTATCGCAATCGCTATTTTGATTCTTATCGCATTAGGCGTCATTTTCTAAAATGACGTCTGAGATATCTAATAAATGGAGATACTAATGATTCTGATATAATCTAAGAGGGCTACCACTTCATATGTGGTAGCCTTTAACTAATTTGAATTAGAACCTAATGACATAGTTGTTTCAATCTTTTGACATACTTTTGACAAATATTCTTACTATAATTCAATCATAAGTTAAATCAAATAACAAAAGGAGTGCATAAACCATGAAAAAGTTCAAATCTTACATTGCTGCAGCCACGATCGTGGGACTCTTAGGGGTAACCGGAACAGCCTTCGCTGCCATAACTGGTCAGACTCCAGCAGAAATCACAGCTGGCTTGACTGGAAAAACCGTAGATCAAGTTACCTCGGAAAGAGCTACAGGAAAAACCTATGGTACCATCGCTAGCGAAGCCGGAAAGTTAGACGAGTTCAAAGCTCAGACTCTTGAACAAAAGAAAGCCATCCTTGACCAAAGAGTCAAAGATGGCAACCTCACTCAGGCACAAGCAGATGCTATGCTCAACTCCATAGCGACGAATCAAGCCACCTGCGACGGAACCAGTACTGCCAGATTAGGAAGAAGCATGGGAGCTGGATTTGG
>NZ_JUEE01000182.1:0-61205 GCF_000802135.1 Desulfosporosinus sp. BICA1-9 | reverse complement strand
CCCGCGAGGAAGATTTCCAGATCGGCGAGATCTTCAAATCACAGGCTCCGGAGTATACTCAAGAATACGAGAAACTAAGACAGAGATTAAGGGAGGGCAGTCATCATGGCTAAACAAGAATTTCTGTTAACCGGAACCGGCGGACAGGGTTTGATTTTAGCGGCGATCATGTTGGCAGAGGCCGGAATTATTGCTGACCAAAATGTCGCCCAGAGTCAAAGCTATGGACCCGAGGCCAGGGGAGGTGCCAGTCGAGCTGAAGTCATTATCGGAGACGAAGGGATTGCTTACCCTAAAGTCGAAAAACCGGACTTTGTCTTAACCCTTAGTCAAGAAGCCTATAAAAAGTATGGACTGCACCTGAATGAAGAAGCAGTCTTGATTGTCGATAATTCCCAGGTTACAGAAGTTAAGCCGCGCAGTGTTAACTTTTATTCGTTGCCGATCACGAAAGCTGCCCGTACTCAATTTGGTTCTGAACAAAGCGCTAATGTCGTGGCTTTGGGAGTGGTGGCTTCTTTAAGCGGCAGAATTCCTTTAGAAAAGGTTAGGCAGGCTGTCCAGCAACGGGCTCCTAAAGGTACAGCGGAGCGAAACATTAAAGCGTTGGAATTAGGCTGGCAGATGGGTTTGGACGCTGGGAAGGTGATGAGCAGTGGCGGAATTAATAAATTTTAACTGGACTAAGCATGATTTAAGCGGCTTAAAGGAAAGCCTGGCAGCCGTTTTATTAGAGGAGTGGGGTGGGCCTAGAAGTCCTCTGGCTCTTAAATATATCAATGAAACGATTATTCCGGATCTCGTCCATTGTTTCTGCAATAATGCAGACTTACTAACAAATTCTACCTTTGCTGAGATTATACAATGGAAATTAAAAAACCAGTTTGCGAACCCGTCCGCGGTGGTCGTGGATTTAGCGAAAGACTTACTAAAACCAGCCCAAAAGATTATCAATCGTCCACAAATTACGGATCCTAAGGAACCTTGGCGCCGAATTTTCCGCTTGTGGATCGGAGATGAATCCCTGCCCAATATAGCAGAGCGGACCGGCTATCCTCTAGATTATCTGGATTTATTGGTCCTAAGATTAAAGAAAATCAAAGCTTATACAGCCAATACTAGGGCAAGCCTCCTAGAATGCCAACAGAATACGGAGTTAAGAGAATTTGGCTCAGAGCAGCTAAGTTTCCTCTACCAATTTCAAACAGCGGTTGCTGGAGAACCCTTATATAAAGAACGACTAATCTTGGAACAGGTAATCTGGGACTTAGGAATGCCTTTGCAAGTTCAAGATTTAGTGACTCTGCTTGAAATTATCCATACTCATGAAGGTAAAATGGATGAGGACTCCTTAAGTTCAGCTATGGGCGAAGCTTCCGGACCTCTATTTTCTTGCGTCATAGATGGACTGATTTCACAGCATTATATTCAGAAGAACAAAGCCGGCAAATTAACCCTTAGCGAAAAAAGTGCTCGAACCATTGCGGGGTATTTGCTTCCTAAACTAGGGGACCAGTTGAAGAGGGCTATTTTAATTCAGGATCTTGAATCGGCTAAAGGAATTCTGCTGAGTCAAAATGAGGCAGTACTAATTCGACTGATTGATTGGACTTTGCGTGAGTTAAACCAGGAACAGGCCTTTGAAGTCTTAAGTAGTATCTATCAAAAGGTTAGCAGACGGGTCGATATCTACTTACTTAAGGGGTTCGCCAACTTTCCGATCGCCTTTGATCTGCTTATGAAATGCTTGGCTGACAATGATAGCTTGATTCGAGCTGGAGCCTGTGAATCCTTGGGGCGAATTGGCAATAAAGGAGCTATCTTTTCGTTAATCCAATTGCTGAGAGATCCGGTAGTTGGAGTAAGGGGAATGGCTGCGCAAGCACTTGGAGAGTTGGGAGCTGTCCCAGCGGTCAAGGAATTATTAAGAGTTGCTGAGGATTATGGAGAGTCGATTAATGTCAGAGAGCGAGCCCGGGGGGCAGTTCGTAAGATTGAAAGTATTAAATTGATGTAGAATAAATAAAATAACCACGACTTTAATTTCAGGTCGTGGTTATTTTATTTTGTCCAGAGCAAGCCATCCCTTTATCTGGGTCACTCTATTGGTGTGACGATGCTTGAAGCTTAGCCCATTCCACGTTTTCTTATACTTTGAATTATGATAAGATAATTCCTAATAAGGAACGAAGCGGAATTAAAAACTAAGCCAAATTTTCTAGGCACATAAAAGAAGGAACCTAGAATCACGGAAGAGGGAAGGTGATCCAATGCCTATGAAAAGAGCTGTGGAACAGATTTTAGAGAAACGGGATTGGAAACAACTGAGGGCTTGGGCTAAAGAAAAAGAAAATAAAAATGTTTATCGACAATTTATGACGCGAATCTATGTCAAAGATGGGCTCATTTTCTGGCGAGCAGTCGAGGCTTTAGGGGTTTTCGCCCAAGAAGCCGAGCAGAAAGATGAGAAGTATGCCGTTGAACTGGTGCGTCGTTATTTTTGGTATCTCAATGAGGAATCCGGGGGGACCGCTTGGAATGCATCTGAGGCCATAGGGAGCCTGCTGGCTCATTGCCCAAGGACGTGTGGTCATTTTAATTGGATGCTTTCGGGGTTGTTAGTCGATGAAAGCTTAAGGGATGGAGCACTGTGGGGACTAGCTCAACTAGCCCAGAACGCTCCCCATTTAGTAGATCCTCTTGAAGAGCGGATCAGGCCATTCTTAGAATCTGAGCAGCCTTTTGCTCGAGGATTAGCGGCATTAATCTATGCACTTATGCGGATTCCCGAGGATAAGTTCCCTCTCTATCGAGAAAATGGGCCTAAGTGGAGCGTCCCGATGGAGCTCGATCAAGATTTAAAAAACGATCAAAACCTAGTGGAAATCTATCAGACTGGAGAACTAATCAAGTATTCTGTTCAGGAATTATGGACAACCCAAAGCCTTACTTTTTGGACAGAAGTATTGATGATCAAAGACCGAGAAGTTGAGGTAACGGTCGCTTCGACGACCGTTGGGTTATGCTGGCTAGGGCTTGGCCCGTCGATTGAGGAAGAACAGTCCTTGCGGATATGGATGTCTCGCCAGTTCCCAAAACAATTTTTAATACGTAAGCGAGAGCCGGACAGTACAGTTATTCGTCAGTTGCAAGAGTACGTTACTGGGGAACGCCAGGAGTTCTCGATCCCTCTACATCCGATTGGTACACCTTTTCAGCTAAAAGTATGGGAAGAACTTCTCCGGATTCCTTACGGTGAGACATGTACTTATGGTGAAATCGCCGCGAAAGTAGGTAACCCAAAAGGGCCGAGAGCAGTGGGTATGGCCAACAATCGGAATCCAATCGGGATCGTGGTTCCCTGCCATCGAGTAATCGGTAAAAACGGAAGTCTGACCGGGTACGCAGGGGGCTTGGACATCAAGCAACGGCTCTTGGAGTTAGAAACCGTCGCTGCATCCTCAGGCGAAAGCAATCAGGAATAGTAGATATAGATAAGGCAGGGAACGATTTAGTATTTAGTGAACTCAAGTTTATTGATACTATGATGATTAATAGAAAATAAGGGGGAATCAACTATGGAAAACCTTTTTATTGGAGTCGAGCACATCGGGATTAAAGCCTCGGAATTGGAAAAGGCTGTTCGGTTTTACATAGAAGTATTGGGCTTTAAGTATTTATACAGAATTAAACCCGGAGAGGTGGAGTTGGTCTTTTTGGAATTAGGCGGTACCGTCGTGGAACTGGTTGAAGTCGTGGATGGTCGCAAGTATGAGGATGGAGTTGTCAATCACTTGGCGATCCGAGTCGCTGATATTACAAAAGCTATTGAGCACTTAAAAGCTCATCATGTAGAGTTGACTAGTTCTGAGCCCATGTCTTTAGGAGACGGACGGTATAATTTCTTTTTCCGTGGTCCGAGTGGGGAACGACTCGAATTCTATCAGGCGTAGTTTAGAAGGTCTGAATAGTGATGTTGATCAAAGATGGCTGGGCCGCCTCCCGTGTGCCAAAAGACAAGCGACTCAGGGAATGCTTGTCTTTTATGTTGCATTAAGTGTTTAACAGCCGCTGCCCCTTTGGCAGTATAAACGGGGTCAAAAAGGATACCGTCAGTTCGAAAGCACTCTATAAGGGCCTTAGAAGACTCAGGTGTAGGGAGGCCGTATCCAGCTCCAATGAAATCCGTAATAATCTCAAAAGGCGGCAGAGAACAAGGGGCGTGGAGCAGACCCAAGACCTCAGTTGCTAGTTTTTCAACTTGACTATGAAGTTGATCCGTACTTAGCCAGACACTGACTCCTATTAAGCGAAGGGGTTGAGGGAGAAGGGCATTTGCCGCGACCAAACCCGCTAGTGTCCCGGCACTACCGACTGAACAGACAAGAGTACCAGGAGCCCATCCTTGCTCTTCTGCTTGTTTAAGGAGTTCAAAAAAAGCTAAAAAGTATCCCAAGGATCCGAGTGCATTGGAGCCCCCGAGAGGGATTGTATAGGGCTGGTAACCCTGTGATTTCTTTTCAGACGCAATGCGTTTCACAGCCTGATCAAGAGGCTCTTCACCACAAGCTATAATTTCTGCACCAGCTAAACGATCCAAGAGCAGGTTGCCCCCCCATTCTGTAGGAGTCTCCCCAGGGATAATAATCACGGCGGGGAGTTTCACCATCGCTGATGCAACGGCCGTGAGGCGAGCATGGTTCGACTGGGATGCACCAGATGTGATTATGAGGTCCGCCCTTTGGCTTAGTGCTTCGGCCATGAGGAATTCTAGTTTACGCAGTTTGTTTCCTCCCAGGCCATAAGGGGTCAGATCGTCTCGTTTCCAATATAATGAGTCTTCACCCCAAGCAAGGCGACTTCTTTGAATAGGTGTTGGCCCCCCCATTAAGGGAATGCGAGGGGGAAACGGCAAACTTTGCAGTAACGAATTAAACATAGGACACCTCCCTAAAAATATGTAGCAAAGGCATTTGGCATCAGACTAACCCTATGGTTTAAGCCTGTCATGGACGGTGACTTTAAATATTTACTGAGGTTTTCTAGTCATAAATTTTGATTCGACTTTTTCGAAGCCAAACTGCTCGTACAATCCATGCGCATCTCTAGTTACCAAATAGCCCCAGATATTTTTGAACTCCGGTGTCTCAATTATACAAGCTATTAGTTTCTTACCAAGCCCTTTTCCCCAATGATTCTTATCTATGTAAACATCGCAAATCCAAACCATCGTTGAATAGTCGGACACGACCCTCGCAAAACCAACCAACTCTTCTGCATGATATACTCCATAACAAAATGAATTCAGGATAGTCTTTTCAATAAGCTCTTTCGATCTATCGCTAGCCCAATAGCTATCCGATAAAAACTCCTTAACCCGATCAACAGACACCAATGATTTATCAGTATTTATTGTATAACCCTCAAATTCCCATTTCAACTGGTGTTACCTCCTATTATTATAAATCCAGCATAGCCTTTTTGCTTCTCAGCCGCTTTCAAACCCTGTACCTTACAATAATACTTTTCTACAAAAACCTTCCAATTCCTTTAACTAAACCCTTTGCTTTTTGCCTTAAAGCCCTGATACCGAAAACAACGTTCTGGAAAATTACCCTATCTCCACAACGTTGTTTTTAGTTTATTGGGTTTCGAAGTTCGCGTAATTCAGCAAAGTTTGGTATTCTAGAAAGTGGGCTAGGTTAAATAAGACAAGAATGGAATCTAACTATGCAAAAGAAACGCTATCATACGTTTAATGAACACTTGCGCGATAAGTTTGGGGAGAAAATCTTTAAGGTCTCCCTGGACGCTGGTTTTACATGCCCAAATCGAGATGGAACCTTGGGCACGGGTGGGTGTGTCTATTGCAGTGCTCGGGGGTCCGGAGATTTTGCCGGAGAGCAACGGTTATCCCTTCATGAACAATTTAGTGAAGTTAAGGCACGAATGATGAAAAAATGGCCGACTGCCAAGTATATCGCTTATTTCCAGGCCTATACCAATACTTACGCTTCGGTAGAGCGGTTGCGCGTGATTTATGAAGAGGCCCTTGCGGAGGAGAAGGTCGTCGGGCTGTCCATCTCCACTAGACCAGACTGCCTGCCGGAGGATGTTCTAAATTATCTCGAAGAACTGAATCAAAGGACCTATTTATGGGTTGAGTTGGGTTTGCAAAGTAGACATGACCGAACGATGGAATGGATAGGCAGGGGGCATGACTATGCCCAATTTCTCAAGGGTCTTGAGCAGTTGCAGGCCAGAGGAATACGGGTTTGCGCCCACATAATCTTGGGTCTACCGGGAGAAACGAAAGCGGAGATGATGGCAACCGCGCAAGTGGTTGCCAAGCTTCCCTTAGAAGGGATTAAAATTCACTTACTGCATGTTTTAAGGGGAACTCCATTGGCAACAATTTTTCAGGACGAGCCTTTTGATCTCATGTCGAAAGAGGAGTATGTTGCGCTGGTTGCCGATATTTTAGAGATTCTACCACCAGAGATGGTTATTCATCGCCTTACGGGAGACGGCCCACCCGATGATCTGATTGGACCTCTGTGGAGCCGTAAAAAATGGGAGGTTCTCAATGCTATCGATGCTGAGTTAGAACGGCGAGATTCATGGCAAGGAAAAAGGCAGGTATAAAAAAAATAGCGATCTCGAAAGATCGCCAGAAAGAGGAGAGTACATGAGATTATGGCCTCAGAGGAGGCCGTAAGGGCAAAGGTTGGTGGGAACCAAATGCTTTAGAGCTGCTCGAAGGTTTAGGGGTGGATGGGGTTATATTGAAGCTGGGAGCTAAGTTCAAATATCGTTTCAGATCTGAATTTGTATCCATAATCCGTTGAGTTATTTGGTCATTATTAAGACGTTCTGTCATGTTGCACAGCTCCTTTCAAGAGTGCGTTTTCTACTAATTATGGCGTCTCATACTGGATGTGCTTTCCTTCCCAAGTACGCAAAACAGCTTTGTTTTCATCGAGGGACACAAGGTATTGAGGAGAAATGGGTGTTTTGCCTCCACCTTTAGGGGCATTAATAATATATGTTGGCACAGCAAGTCCGGAGGTATGGCCACGTAACTGTTCCATAACTGCAATTCCGTCTTGGATTCTGGGAACGAAATGGCGGGTTCCTTTGACATTTTTAGCATGGAAGATATAGTAGGGGCGAACCCTGATTTTCAGCAATTCATGATTAAGTTTTTTCATAACCTCTGGCTGATGATTGATACCTTTGAGTAAAACCGCCTGATTCCCCAGGACCACACCGGCTGCAATCAGTTTATCGGCCGCATCTTTAGCGTCTTTTGTGACTTCTTTGGGGTGGTTGAACTGAGTATTAATGTAGATAGGAGGGTATTTTGCCAGGACTGTGCATAATTCATCCGTAATGCGCATGGGTAGGGTGACTGGAGCCCGCGTCCCAAGGCGCTTGATTTCTACGTGGGGGATAGCGTGGAGTTCTCCGAGAAGCCAATCTAAGGTTAGATCACTAAGTAGTAAGGCATCTCCTCCCGTCACTAAGACATCGCGGATTTCAGGGTTTGCCCGAATGTAGTCCAGTGCCTCTTTAAGCTGATGGCGCGGAGAATGGGTATCTGTTTCCCCAATATTTCGTCTGCGTTGACAATGTCGGCAGTACATAGCACACATGTTAGTGACGTTGATGATTAAACGATCTGGGTAACGTCGTGTTATGCTGGCAGCAGGGGATGTAATTGCCTCTCCCATGGGATCTTCTTCACCAAAATTATCAAAAAGTTCTGCCTGGGTGGGTAATCCTTGTAGCCGAATAGGATCAAAGGGATCAGTATCATCCATTAAACTCAGATAATAAGGAGATACAGCCCAGCGAAAGGTTTTCCCAACACGTTCAAGTTCAATGCGTTGCTCAGCTGTTAAGGGTAGTAACGAATCTAGGACATGGGAATCTGATATTCTGTGGGTCATTTGCCAATGCCAGTTTTCCCAGTCTTCAGGCGTTGCGCCGAAATAGCTTAGAATCTTTGCTCGACGAGTTTCGAACATTTCTGAACAAACGGATCCAGTCGGAATACTCTCCGATTGGGTTAAATATGGGGTAATCATTTGTTTAAGCTCTTCTGCTCGCTTCAGTGCGTATTGACGAAAGGCATCTGGACGGTTTTGTAGTTGAACGGACATTTATATCCCTCCTTGAAATTAGATTTCCGAATGGGTTCCTTAGTTTGGCCTGGGGGGATAACAGTTGGGTTCTTTTTTCAAACAAAAAAGAACCGATTATATATAACGGCTCCCAACGGTAATAACGCAGAATATCACGTTAAACGTGCTTCAACGCCTACGAGGTTAGCTGTCGGGTTCGAGCTGAAACATGCTCTACGCGTTTAGCGATTCACCCCAAGAATGGTTCCCCCGTTTTCCCTTTGGGAAATTCAGCAGTTTAATATAACATTTTTTTACTAACAACCTAATAATAGCATATAAGTTGTTACCCGTCAATAGCATGATGTCAGCTGATGTTGGCTATGTTATAATAGAATGAAATTCATTGGAAATTCGAACCAGGAAGTACGATAAGGGGTTGAACATATTGGACCATGCACGTTATCAAGAAATCGCCATTGACATAGCCCACGCCATTATGATGGGGGAGTACCATGAGGGAGTAAGGATACATGGCCGTTCTACTTTAGCAGGGCGGTATAATGTATCTCCAGAAACCATTCGTCGGGCCATCGCCGTTTTGCAAAATGTCGGTGTGGTGATGGTCAGTCAAGGCGTAGGAATTACGGTAACATCGAAAGCTATGGCTGAAAAATTTGTTAAATCCTTTGATCAAAAAGGAGAAATTCAGGTCTTTGTAGAAGATTTGAAAAAGCTGATGGATCAAAGGCGTGAAAATGACTTAAAGATTGAAAGTCATCTGAACAAGTTTTTAGGTTATTCAGATCGTTTAATGTCTCGTTGGATGGATATCGGAGAAGTAGAAATCGGAAAAAGCTCACCGGCCATTGGCAAGACCTTGAAAGAATTGAAAATCCGGGAGCGTACAGGAACCACCATTGTAGCGGTGGTTCGAGACGGCCTTGAGCAGTTTTCACCGGAGACAGGGTTTGTCCTTCGGGGAGAAGATGTCTTACTGGTAGCTGGCTCAGCTGAGGGTCAGCAAAAATTAAAGTTAATTCTATGATTTGGAGTAGGCACGATGTATCCAGGTATTGATATTATTGAAATAGAACGAGTCGTTCAGGCCTATAAGAGGCAACCTAAATTGTTTGAGCGTCTTTTCACAATCCAAGAGCGTGAGAACTTACTGGGAAAAGGCATCCAGAGTTATGCTGCTCGTTTTGCTGGCAAAGAGGCTATTCTAAAGACCTTAGGGACAGGGCTTAGCGGCTTATCTTGGCACGATATAGAAATCTTGAATGATTTAAGCGGAGAGCCTCTGGTCTATCTCAGTTCTAGAGCTATGAATCAAGTCAGAGCCAGGGGCGGGTCCCAAGTAAGGGTAAGCTTGACCCATAATCGAACCCAAGCGATGGCCTTTGCGATTTTAAGCTGAACGAAAAGCTAGGGGCAATTCATGGATCCCTACAGCATAAGAAGTACAAGTGAAGTCTTAAATTGAGAGAGAACCGGGGTGGGGAATGTGCGTGTGGTCAGCGCAGAACAAATGCGTCAGATCGAAGAAAAAGCGATTCATCATTATGGTATCCCCAGTTTGCTCCTGATGGAAAATGCAGCCTGGGCAGTCGTTGAAGAGATTCGACGTAATCTTCTTAATCATCAAGAGCAGAGAGAATTAAGTGGACGAAAAGCAGTGATTCTAGCTGGAAAGGGTAATAACGGCGGAGATGGCTTAGCTGTTGCACGCCATCTTGTGTTCCAGGGCATGGATGTTACCGTTTTGTTATTTGCTGGACTTGAAGAACTTAAAGGAGATGCTGCTTTAAATTTACGTCTATATCAAGGTACTAGCGGAAAATTGTTCGAGATTAAAGGCCAAGAGCAACGCCGCTTAACACGTTTAGCTCTCGCTCAAGCAGATGTTGTCGTGGATGCACTTTATGGAATTGGCTTGCGTGGTGCTTTGCCAGGCTTAATAGAAGAATATGTGGACGAAGTAAACCATTCTCCAGGATGGGTGATTTCCATCGATATCCCCAGTGGGGTAGAGGCCAATACGGGTAATGTTTACCGTACAGCGGTCCGCGCCCAAGCCACTGTTACTTTTGGACTCCCGAAATGGGGTCTTTTTCTCGGTGAAGGCCCAGATTATTGTGGACGGGTTATAGTGGATCCAATTTCTATTCCCGACGCATACTTAGAAGATGAAGGAATATCGACCTTTGTCTTGATGGATGAGGATATACGCACTAGTCTTCCTGTACGTCAACTAAAAGGTCACAAAGGAACCCATGGCAAAGGGATTCTTGTGGCAGGGTCTAAGGGGATGAGCGGAGCCGCGGTTCTGGCAGGACGGGGTGCTTTGCGTAGTGGGATTGGACTGTTGCAAATCGTGACTGCAGAGGGAATTGCCAACGATGTAGATGCCTGCCTTACAGAGGCAACCGTTTGGCACGCTCCTGGAGAGGATTACCTAAATGAAGAAGCTTGGTCAGTGATTAATAGGCAGTCTAGAAACGCGCAGGCTCTTGCAATGGGTCCTGGCTTAGGTCAGAATCTGCAATTTATCCCAGTGCTCGAAGAAATCCTCAGAAATCTAAGCTGTCCGGTTGTCTTGGATGCGGATGCGCTTAATTTAGTCGCTGCGGAGCCTAGCTTACTAGGGTTGAGAAGTGGGCGAGGGCCTTTGATTCTTACACCCCATCCGGGTGAGATGGCCCGACTATGTCAATGTAGTGTTGAAGATGTCGAACGCAATCGCTTGGACATTACGGTGGCCAAAGCGGTTGAGTGGGAAGCAGTGGTCGTCTTAAAGGGTTCTGTGACCATTATTGCCTCACCGGATGGTCGGGCGTTTTTCAACCCTACCGGGAATCCCGGACTTGGAACGGGGGGGACTGGAGATGTTCTTACAGGCAGCATTCTTGCTTGGTTGGCCCAAAGGGTTCCTCCGTTAGAGGCAGCTTGTCTGGGTGTATATTTACACGGCAGAGCTGCAGATGATCTAGCTAATGAGTATGGGTGGTCCGGGTTCACAGCTTCGGAAGTGGCGGATCAACTTCCTAAAGCTCGTCATGTCATAGAACCGAAGCGTTAAGAGGAAGAGGGGATAAATAATGGGGCGACAGGTTTGGGCTGAGGTAAATTTACAGACTCTGAGAGAAAATTACTTTAAGCTTAAAGCATATACCCAAAGTGAAATGATGCCGATCGTCAAGGCGGATGCTTACGGGCATGGATTGATTCCCGTAGTGAAAACCCTCAAGGGATGTGGAGCAGAACGCTATGGTGTGGCCCTCTTGGAAGAGGCGTTGGAAATTAAAGCGGTGTTTCCTGAGCTTACGGTAATGGTCCTGGGGGTTACCGAGCTTGAAGATTCGGATAGTTTAGTTAAGGAAGAGATTATTCCGGCCATTAGCCGATTGGCTCAGGCTAAAGCGCTCTCCGAGGCTGCCCTGAGACTTAAACGGACAGCGAGAGTGCATATCAAAGTTGATACGGGAATGGGCAGAATAGGGTTTCGAGAAGAAGATTATAAGGATATCCTGAAGATTGCGGATCTTCCTAATCTTAAAATCGAAGGAATATTTACTCACTTTGCCACTTCGGATCACAAAGATCTATCATTTGCTCGGATACAGCTCAAGAGCTTCCAATCCTTTTGTGATAAACTAAAAGAACTCGGACTAACTATTCCAATACAGCATACTGCGAACAGTGCTGCTCTCATCCAATTTCCGGAATCTCACTTAGATCTTGTTCGTGCAGGAATTAGTCTTTACGGTTTTACACCGTCCTCTCAACTTGGAGAAGTTGCCGGTTTAGAACCAGTCATGTCTTGGAAGGCGAAAGTAACTCATATTAAAACGATTGAGACAGGAGAAACGGTGAGTTATGGCCGCACCTTCCAAGCCGCTTATCCTACACGCGTGGCAACTATTCCCCTAGGGTATGCGGATGGGCTGCGAAGGGGGCTTTCCAATCACGGCGAAATGCTAGTCCATGGGAAGCGATCTACGGTAATTGGGCGGATCTGCATGGACCAGACTATGCTTGACGTAACCAGAATTCCAAGAGTCCAAGTGGGCGATGTTGTCACGATTTTAGGGAAAGATGACTATGAGCAAATTACTGCTACGGAAATGGCAAAGTGGCTTGGCACCATCAGTTATGAAGTCGTTTGTGGAATTTCTAAACGAGTCCCTCGAGTCTATCTGGGTCTTGCAGAGGATGCCCTTGGGCAAAGCCTGGAGCTGAGTGAACCAAATTCTAAAACTTTATAAAGGATCAAACCTAGTGTTTTTGGTGAAGATGAGCAAATCAGGGTTGAACAGCTTAATGGATTAGTAATTGACTTTTCCACTGTTTTCAAATGAACACCTACGCGCGTATCGAAAATATTTTATTGTGATCTTAGGAAATAGAGCACTGTTGATACATAAAACCCTTTGACCCATCATAAGTTGTGGCAAGGGGGGAGTGCCATGGCCATATTTGATCTAACAACTGGGATGAGTTATGCTTTTTTTATCCTTTGCCTGGTGCTCGGTTGGGTTGCTGCAGGAGCCCTTGATTTTAACGGTATTCTACGGCGTTCCACGTCTCGAGGGGGACAGTTTCTACTTCGCCTAGGGGTAGCGCTTGTCTTGGCTGAGGGATTTCGCCTTTTCTTAAGCTTTGCACTAGGTCCGATACTGGATATGTTTGTTAATCAGAGCATTAATGGGTTTAAGGCGTTTTAGTAAAAGAAATTTTGAGGAAAAGGGGCCGTAACGAAACTTTAGTTTCGTTACGGCCCTTAGGATTCTTATTGCGGTTGTAGCAGCATACTTAAGGTCATTCTGCCGTACCCTGTTACGACTGTTTTCACAATATCCCTTTGTTTTAGCTCTTGATCTGCAAATAGCTTTTGAAACACCTGTGAAGGACCGCTTGTTCCCGTGCCTAAAGGTACAAGCGCTTTTTTCACAATTGTTTTACCGTCTTTCAAAATGACAGCTTTAGACGTAGTAGACCCAATATCAACACCTAAAGTATACATAACATTCCCGCCCTACCACTAAATTTCAGGATATCCCTCTCAAACAATCTCTCTCGCTTCAGTCATTTTACTTATTTCATCCTCAGAGTAGCCAAGATTCTTTAATATCTGAACAGTGTTCTCACCAATGAGTGGTCCTCTCTGATGCTCTACTTTTCCCAGGCTGGCAAATTTCACAGGAAGGTCGACGAGAGTTCCCGCATTGCCAGTTTTATAGTGCATTTCGTGCAAAAATCCATTTTCCCAGGCCTGTTCATCGTTTAAAATTTCGTCCCATAAAAGTGCTTTTTCACAAGGAATATCGAATTTCTCAAATATAGCCATCCATTCGTCCGCAGTTTTCTTAGCGATTTGCGCTTCGATAATTTCGATAATTTCCGTCGTATTTTCAGAAATACTATTAAATTTGCAATACTTCTCAATGCTAATGAGATCCTCTCGACCGACTGCTTGCATCATCCCCTGGAATAATCGCTCATACTCCGGAGCTGCTAGTTGCAGCCATCGGTCATCCTTGGTCCTATAGGTATTTAAAAACGGATTCCCTACTTCTTTTCGGCTTATAGGAAAAGTAAATCCATATTGAAGGGATGTAACGGCAGTACTCATGGCAAATAGTGCAGAATGATAAAGGCTTACCGTAACTTTATCGCCAAAACCCGTATTATTTCTTTTATACAAAGCAGCTAAAATTCCGCCTACCAGAGACATTGCCACTTGATTATCACCAAACCCGGGAACAGGATTTAGTGGCGAAGTACCTTTTTCATACAATGTCCCTAGCAGCCCTCCCCGGGCATAATAGGCTGTAAAATCATACCCAGGTTTATCTTTAAGCGGGCCTTTTTCGCCATATCCCAAGACTTGGGCGAAAATTAGTTGCGGATATTTTTCTTGAAGCTGCTCATAGTTTAAACCCATTTTTTCAAGAGATTGCGTTCTATTGTTGGTAATAAACACATCACTCGTTTCCAACAGCTTTTCAAAGATTGCCATACCACCTACTGTTTTTAAATTGAGAGCAATTGCTTTTTTACCTATATTTGCTAAGTCGAAATTGGGGTTTTCTTCCTGAAAGGTCGGCATTTTGGTATTTATACCAATACGTCTGAGTGGGTCGCCTGCCAGACTTTCCACTTTAATTACTTCAGCACCCCAATTGGCTAAAGCCCTGGCGCAAGTCGGACCAGCCACAAAATTTGCTAATTCTATGACTTTGAGACCTTCTAATGGTTTCATCACAAACATTACTCCCCTCTTGTAATTACGATATTAAGCAGAACATATTACCACTACACCTGTTATCAAAAAGATAATCCTAAATCACTAGTTACGATTCTTGCTCCTTGCGTCTAATGCAATTCTATTACGCATATATGGTTTTGGGAAATACACATAATATTCAGTAATCTATAGATTTTTTATATATTAACTTTTTAGAAAAGGTTCATTCGGTAATAATGGAAAAACCCCCTTCAGAGTCAAGCTCTGAAGGGGGTTTTTGACTAAACTAACTAAATTAGCATACAGGGTTACAGAAAACTAAAATATGCAAGAACAATGATACCTAGCACAATTCGGTAATAACCAAAGGGTTTGAAATCCTTTTTGCTTACGTAACTCATAAAACCTGCTATAACTGCCCAGGCCACGATAAACGATACGACGAACCCAAACCCTACCACTAAAAACTCATGCGGGGTGAGTATGAACCCATTTTTTAATAAGGTGTAGCCAGAAGCAGCAACCATCGTCGGAATTGCTAAAAAGAAAGAGAACTCAGCGGCCACTACTCTTGAAGCGCCTAATAACATGGCTCCGATTATGGTAGAGGCTGAGCGCGAGGTTCCTGGTATCATGGCTAAACACTGAATAATACCGATGAAAAAGGCAGTTCTATAAGTGAGCTGCTCCATGGATTTTATGCGAAGGGAAGGTCGTTTGTTTTCAATGTATAATAATATTAGTCCACCCACGATCAGTGCGATGGCCACAACCGTTGTATTAAACAAACGTTCTTCTATATAATCCGCGACCAGAAATCCGATTCCTAATGCAGGGATAACGCCTACGAGGGTCTTTTTCCATAAGTCAAATATTTTTTGATTGGTGGAGGATTTGTAATTTCCGAAGGGAATAAGTCGCTTGCGAAAGTAAACAACGACGGAAAGAATGGCCCCTAGTTGGATCACAACATCAAACATATTCGCAAATTGTTCAGTGAACCCAACAAACTGGTTGAAGATAATCAAGTGACCTGTAGAGGAAATGGGAAGAAATTCCGTAATCCCTTCCACGATTCCTAAAATCAGGGCACTGAGAAAGTCGTTCATCGTAACATCTCATTTCTAAGTATTTATTTGTTCATTCATAAAATCCATTATCCCATAGTTTTAATTAATCAGTCAACCAAACGGCAGGCATTTTTTTGGCATTTTAAAAGGCATTCGAATGTTGTTTTGACAAACAAAGGCATTCGCTGCCGGGTGTTGAGGTGCCCTTTTCAGTATATGAGAAAAAATCGGCACTGTTTTATGAATGGATTCGACAAAATGGACAGTATATTTGTAAATTAATTTTAGGTTACCTTATAACAAGTAACCTTCTCATGGTAAAATAGAATAATCGGCCCTCCAAGGACGGGAACACTAAAAATCTAGGTTTGGTTTAAACCGTTTTTGGTTGATAATACAAGTGAGGGTGCGATAATGGTTAAGACATTGATTAAAGGAGCAAGCATGAAGCGAACATGGCGTTTTTGGGTTGCCTTATGGGCAGGTAAGATAATAACGAGAGGTCTTTTAGCCAGCGGGAAAAAGGGGACAACCTTACCTGGGAAAATAGCAAACTGGCTTGATCCTCAGATCATACGGCACTTGAGTGGGGCTTATTCGGAAGGGATTATTATGGTCACAGGGACTAATGGGAAAACGACCACTGCTAATCTCCTCGCGAACATTTTGCTTGAGGCGGGAAAAAGCTTTGCTTTTAATCAGGCTGGGGCAAACCTCGTGACTGGAATCACAGGGGCTTTGATTCAAAATACTCGTTGGAACGGTTCATCTCAAGCAAGCTTAGCCTTGTTAGAAGTGGATGAGGCGACAGTGCCTAAACTTTGTGAACAACTGTCTCCGAGTCTGGCAATTATTACTAATTTCTTTCGGGATCAACTTGATCGCTATGGAGAGTTGGACACAACTGTTCGCTTGGTTCGAGAGTCTTTACCTCAAGAGACAGTGCTCGTGCTCAATGCGGATGACCCTTTAGTTGCTCAATTTGGTGTCAATCAACTTAATAGGCCGCTTTATTATGGAGTAGAACGAACTCCTGATAGCTGCTCAGAGAGCTTAGAAACTCGTGAGGCTAGATTCTGTCCCGTATGCGGCACCGCCCTTGATTACACGCTTTTTCATTATGGACAATTGGGGATTTTCAACTGCCTGGGCTGCGGATTTCAGCGCCCTGAGCCTGAAATATTGGCCCAAAACGTGCGTCCAGAAGAGGGTTTGCTCCAGTTTCGAGTGGGTGTGACTCCCTTTACTCTCTCTTTGCAAGGCTACTATAATCTATACAATGCCTTAGCGGCACTGACTGCAGCCCGCCAATTAGGTTTAAGTGATGGCATGATCGAAAAAGGGTTAAGGAAGTTTATTCCTCAAGCCGGACGGATGGAACGGTTCTATTTACAGACAGGGGAAATTACGTTAACACTCGTCAAAAATCCCACAGGATTTGACCAAGTCATTCAGACGATGATCAGCGTCGATAAGCCTCTTCGAATTCTGATCGGGATCAATGATTTAGCTGCAGATGGGCGGGATATCTCCTGGCTGTGGGATGTTAATTTTGAACGATTGGGAAGGTATGAGGAACGTATACACCAAGTGGTTTGTACTGGTCTGCGTGCAGAGGACATGGCGTTGAGGCTTAAATATGCAGGATTAAGAGAAGAAAAACTTGTTATTATGCACAACTTGTCAGGAGCCCTCGATGACTTACTGACCCATCGGAACGAATCTGAGGTTGTGTTTATATTACCTACATATACTCTGCTTTTCCCGCTTCGTGATCTTCTCCAAGAACGTCAAAAAAAGGCGGGATTGTCACAAGCTCAAGTGAAGGAGCATGGAGAGGAGGCAAGCGCATGAAATTAACTATTTGCCATCTGTATCCGGATTTGCTCGATCTTTATGGAGATCGGGGTAATATTTTGGCCTTGTCGGCCCGTTGTCGTTGGCGGGGAATAGAACCCGTTATTCAAAGGGCCTCGTTGGGTGAAGACTTGGACTTTTTAGGAATGGATATTCTTTTTCTTGGTGGGGGATCTGACCGTGAACAAGGTTTGCTGGTTCAGGATTTGATGCGCCGGGAAAATGAACTCCGAAGTGCCATAGAAAGTGGCCTAGTGGTACTCGCTATCTGTGGAGGCTATCAAATGCTGGGAAAATACTATCAAATGACAAGTGGAGAGAAAATTCAGGGGTTGGATATTTTAGATGTTTGGACCATCGCTGGTGCCAAGCGATTAATAGGAAATGTCGTGGTGGACCTTGATGAAAATGTTTTAGGTATCGACTCGTCTCCAGAGCTAAGGACTTTATTGGGGTTCGAGAATCACTCCGGGCAAACTCATTTGGGTGAGGGAATGAAGCCATTAGGTAAAGTCTCATTTGGTAACGGAAATAATGGACAGGATGGCGAGGAAGGGGTTCGTTACCGCAATGTCTTCGGAACGTATATGCACGGACCGCTCCTCCCTAAAAACCCACACTTTGCTGATTTATTGTTAGAACTTGCTCTGCAAAGACGTGATCCGAACACTTGCTTGATGGAACTTGACGACCGCTTAGAAAAACTAGCCCATGAGACTATGGTGAAGAGGCTTTTAAAACAACCCTAAATTCAATTCGCTCTAAAAATCAGTATAGCATCACTGATATACTGATATACTATCATCAGGGACAAAACTTCAGTAAATTTCAACTTAAATTTGCTGTTGCCATTATTTACATGCATAAATAACCGTGTTTTCATGAGGTTTTGGCTGATTTACTCTTCTAGTTCGTTGACACTTTTTCACTTTACTGTCTATAATAGAGTATAGCTATGGCTAAATGATGGGGGTGCTAACGTGGCAGAAAGTAAGCGGATCATGATCAGTTTGCCAGAGAGTTTGCTTGCGGAAGTGGATGGGATTGTGACCGTCGAGAAGCGAAATCGCAGCGAATTTATTCGAGAAGCGCTAAATAGCATCCTTCACGAACGACGAAAAAAAGGAATCCACGAGCAGATGCGCAAAGGATACTTAGAAATGGCGCAACTGAATTTATCGATAGCTAGGGAGTTGTTTTCAACGGAACAAGAAGTATTAGAATACTATGATGTAACAATTGTGGAGTGTCAGAGATGATCATAAAACGCGGGGAAATTTACTACGCAGAACTTAACCCCGTCGTCGGCTCTGAGCAGGGCGGAACTCGACCAGTCCTTGTGGTTCAAAACGACATTGGGAATCAATTCAGCCCGACGACAATCATCGCCGCAATCACTTCACAGATTGCCAAAGCGAAATTACCGACTCACGTGGAAGTTCGAGCTAAACGAAGTGGCTTAGAACGAGATTCCGTTATTTTGACAGAGCAGATTAGAACGATCGATAAAAGTCGTCTTAAGGAAAAAGTAGCTGTTTTGGATGAAGAAGTTATGCTGAGAGTCGACCAAGCTATTGAGATTAGTTTAGGTCTAGCAGATATTTAAGATAGAGCTCGAAGTAAGAGGCAGGCAGCGTAGCGGAGGCAAACCGACGCTGTTTTTGTTTGCCAAGATACCATGAGGGGAGTGTGGGTAGATGTTACTCAAACCTGTAATAGGAATTACAGCAGCTCATTGTTCGGAAGAACTAAAAACCTTTCCACGGCATTATTATGTTGAGAGTATTAGAAATGCCGGTGGGATACCACTTATTCTTCCGCCTGTTCGGACATCAGAAGAGGCCAGTGAGGTTTTGCATTTAATTCATGGCTTGCTATTGACGGGTGGAGGGGATATTTCTCCCGTGTACTTAAGAGAGGATCCTCGGCACGGAATTGGTCAATGTTTTCCAGAAAGGGACTTGAGCGAGCTATTGCTTACTCAGTTGGCTCTTCAACATGACCTTCCTATTTTGGGGATTTGCCGGGGTATTCAGGTTTTAGCGGTGGCAGCTGGAGGAGAGATTTATCAAGATATTCCTAGTCAGTATCCTCGAGGGATGCAACATAGACAAACCGCCCCACGACAGTACGCTTGGCACGATGTTGACGTGCTAGAAGGATCGCTGCTTTATCGATTACTTGCTGAGGGGAAAATTGGAGTCAATAGTCTTCATCATCAAGCTGTATCGGTAAGTCCTCAAGGTTTTATCCAAAATGCTCGTTCTTCCGATGGAATGATAGAAGGAATTGAGAAGCCAGACGCTAAGTTTTGCCTAGGAGTTCAGTGGCACCCAGAAAGTATGATGGAAACGGAAGTGCACAGCAAGGTTTTGTTTAGAGGTTTTGTTGAAGCATGTCGATGAGAAACGATGAAAAAAAGAGACGACTAAGTCGTCTCTTTTTTTGTAGAGGAAACCTGCACACCCGTTGACTAGATTCAAAAGTATGAATCGTTTACCAACGTGAGTTCCATAGCAGGTGCTTCCCCATTTGTGTCGCGTCAAATGCGCGATCTCAATGTCAGCTCATTTATAGTTTAGAACAAGGATAAACTTTTGTCAATTTTAAGATCATCGCTTGTGTAATTGACAGTTTTTGACCGATTAAGTAAAATATTTAAACATTAATTATTTCGTAGTTTTTTTTCAATCAATAGAGGATTTTTCAAGTTGAGGAAGAATAAAGCGTACATATATAACTATATATTTCATAAATGTATAGTTTAGCATTAGAGATTGGTCAAAATATCAAAATGGAAGGAGCAACCGCTTGATTCAATTAGAAGGGGTAAATAAACATTTTGGTCATCTACACGTCTTGAAAGATATTAATCTAACGGTAAAATCGGGGGAGAAATTGGTAGTTATTGGCCCCAGTGGATCAGGCAAGAGTACATTAATTCGATGTATGAACCTTCTGGAAAAGCCTAGTTCGGGTAAAGTAACGGTGGATGGGGTAGAAATTACTGCACATAAAGCTCAGGTTGCTAAAGTCCGTCAGTCAGTGGCTATGGTATTTCAACAATTCAATCTCTATCCCCATAAAACGGTCCTAGAGAATTTAACTCTCGCTCCTATGCTGATTAAGGGAGTCACAAAGGAGGAAGCCTCAAAGGATGGTATGGCTTATCTTGAACGTGTTGGGCTAAGTGAAAAATCCAATGTGTATCCATCCCAACTTTCCGGTGGTCAGCAGCAACGTGTGGCTATTGCACGGGCTTTGGCTATGCGACCTAAGATTATGCTCTTTGATGAACCAACCTCGGCTTTAGATCCAGAAATGATCCAGGAAGTCCTCGATGTTATGATTGATCTGGCTCACGAGGGTATTACCATGGTAGTTGTCACACATGAAATGGGTTTTGCTAAAACAGTTGCAGATCGTGTCATTTTTATGGATGAGGGATTTATTGTCGAATCCAATACTCCGAAACAGTTTTTCGAAAATCCAACGAATGAGCGTACGAAGTCATTTTTAAGCCGAATTTTGCGTTAGTCATCATTTGGTTTTAAACCCATGGGTGGTACTTAGATGTTCTATAAAGAAGAGTCGCAGTATTCTGCGACTAAACGATGAAGAGGGGGATTTAAGAATGAAGAAAATTGGAATGATTTTAACGAGCTTGCTATTAGTTGCAGGTTTGGTCACGGGTTGCGGGTCGACTGCACCTTCGGCTACCCCAGCACCAGCTCCAACACCAACCCCAAGCGCTACAGAACAGGCCGCTGATGTCAAGGCCATTAAAGACCGTGGTGTTCTCAAAGTAGGAGTTAAAGTTGATGTACCTAAATTCGGATACAAAGATCCTAAGACGGAAAAGGTCGAGGGATTTGAAATTGATTTGGCTAATGTAGTAGCCCAGAAAATTGGGGCTGCTAAGGTTGAAACCACAGCCGTTACGGCAAAAACTCGGGGACCTTTGCTGGATAGTGGAGATGTAGACCTTGTGATCGCGACCTTTACCGTTACTGAAGAACGTAAGAAGAGTTACAATTTCTCAGATCCTTATTTTGTCGATGGTGTAAGACTAATGGTTAAAAAGAGTGCTGGTTTTACGAGCTTAAAAGATTTGAACGGGAAAAAGATTGGCGTAGCGCAAAGTGCTACCAGTAAGAAGGCCATTCAGGAACAAGCGGATAAGGTTGGAGCTAAAGTCACTTTCTTGGAGTTCGCTACCTATCCGGAAATTAAGACAGCACTAGATTCTGGTCGGGTGGATTGTTTTTCTGTAGATGGATCCATCTTATTTGGATATATGGATGAGACAACGATTATTTTGGATGATAGCTTTAGTCCTCAGGATTATGGAATTGCCTCTAAAATGGGAAAAGACGGATTAGCCAAATTGGTTAATCAGACGATTGCTGATCTGAAAAAGTCTGGAGAACTCGTTAAAATGCAACAAAAGTGGGGTCTTAAATAGTGGTCGGACCTTTTGCCTTGTTTAAATGGGAAGCACTTTTCAGTGACTGGGTAGTATTTGCTGAGGGGTTTAAAACGACTATTTCTGTAACCGTCCTTGCCCTTACGTTGGCTCTTGTACTCGGAGTTATATTTGGGGTATTAGGGACCTCTCAGTGGACACTAGCCAAGCTTGTGAGTCGCATCTACGTTGAATTCATTCAAAACACCCCACTTGTTATCCAGGTTTTCTTCCTGTATCATGGGCTTCCTCACATGGGCGTGATGCTACCTGTTTTTGCAGTGGGTGTTTTGGGTGTCGGTGTTTATCATGGCGCTTATATTGCCGAAGTGGTCAGGGCGGGAATCAACTCGATCCACAGGGGGCAAATGGAAGCGGCCTTATCACAGGGATTTAGTTTTTGGGGGGCCATGCGGCATATTATCTTGCCGCAGGCTTCCCGAGTAGTTTTGCCACCGCTCACGAATCAGGCGGTGAACTTGATTAAAAACACCTCGGTACTGGCTATGGTCGCTGGGGGTGACCTAATGTATCGTGCGGACTCCTGGTCAAGCGATAATATTTATTACGGACCTGCGTATGTTGTCGTTGGTCTGCTTTATCTCCTGCTTTGTTTACCTTTAGCGACACTGACACGTCGCTTAGAACGTAAGGCGGGGGTATCAACATGATTACAGAAATTCTTAAACCCGAAATATTTCGTTTTCTTGGTCAAGGGCTTTTGACGACTCTCTACATTGCTGTCAGTGCCATTTTACTCAGTTTCGTCTTTGGAACCATCTTGGGTATTGCTCGATACTCTAAACAACCAATTTTGGGGAGAATCGCTGCCTTATACATTGAGTGCGTTCGAAATATTCCTATGCTGCTCTTTATTTTAGTTTTTCGGTTTATGACCACGTTGAAACCGGTTAATTCAGGAATTGTCGCCATCGCGGTCTTCACTTCGGCCATAATTGCTGAAATCGTCCGAGGTGGGTTAAACTCCATCGACGATGGGCAGTGGGAAGCGGCGAAGTCACAGGGGTTTTCCTATCGTCAGACTTTAACGCACATTATTTTACCACAGGCCATGCACAAGATGATTCCACCTTTAGTATCTCAGTTTATAACGGTCATTAAGGATACATCGTTTGTTTGGGTTGTAGGCGTGGAAGATCTAACTGGTAAAGGTATGATTATTTTGGGGCAACACGGCTCGACCAGTCAGGTCTTTGCCGTTTTTGGCATGATTGCTTCAACTTATTTTGTCCTTAATTATTCGCTTTCGATTTTAGCCCGTCGACAGCAGCTGAAAATGGTGCATCAAAGTTATTAATTTAGTCAGAGATGGTCTTTTAGGCTCAAGTATCGTTACACCTTAAGACTAATAATTTTAGAGTTTGTTAGCTGACGACCCCGAGAGGGGTCGTCTTTTTGTAGTTTATAATTAAATAGTTCCCGGTTCTTGATAATGTTGCTGAAATCACTTAGCAGTTTGCAAAAGAGAAGTTGTTGTTTCACATAATATGCTTCATAATAGAGAGAATACACTTTATTAATTTGACCTAAAAAGGGGTCATTGATCATTTTTTAGTAGGCACCCTATTGGGATGTCTTGCTTAACAACAAGGAGTGGTAATAAATGGACATGAAGCTAAAAAAGCTTCTGGAAGAAAAGAGACCTGTTATTCTCCAAAGGTGGTTCGATGCCATCATGGCAACGTATCCCGTGGATAGCTCAGGTTTTTTAAAAAAGCAAAAGGATAGGTTCCTTAATCCAGTGGGACATACGTTCTCTCAGGGGATAAATGGTATCCTGGAAGCCCTAATCGCTGGGGAAGGATTTGCAGAGGAGTTGCCCTTTCTCGATGATATTATCAGAGTGAGGGCGATTCAGGATTTCACTCCAGCACAAGCGCTAACCTTTGTATTTTCCCTCAAAAAGGTAGTTCGTGAAGAACTGGAAAAGGAAATTAGACAGTACCAGCTATATGATGAGTTGCTGACGTTTGAATCAGAAGTAGATGAGTTAGCCCTTTATGCTGTTAATATCTATGTCAAATGCCGAGAACAGCTTTATGAACTTAAGACGGATGAACTCAAAAGGATGACGTTTTCGCTTTTGAAAAAGGCAAATCTGATGTCCGAACTCCCTGCGGAAGAATTTGAACATAAGGATCGTGACTTAATAAACATCGCAGAAACAGACGCCAACCCATCCAAAGAGTAAATAGTGAGAAGTTGAGGGACCCTGAAGATATCGGGGTCCTTTCTTTTATGATAACTTCACTAAAGTTTCGTAATTGACCGTACATAGATTTACCTTAAGGAAGACATTTCTTTTAAAAAAGTTTCCAGCTCTATGAACTAGTCATGAAATGAGCTAGAATAAGTCCTAACATTATGACATTAGGAGGTAGCAAAGATAATGTTTCAGATAACAGATGGAGAACTAAGGTATTTAAATGAGATAGCTTCAGAAATTAAATACCCGAAAGGGCAGATTATTTTTTCAACCAGCCAAAGGACCAATGAGGTTTATTATATTAAAAGTGGTTTGGTTAAAATTTACCGTACGACATCGGACGGTCGTCAGGTGTCTGTTGCAATCCGTTACCCTGGTGACTTTATTGGTCTAGCTGAAGTACTCAGTAATATCAATTTAAGAGAGTATAGTGCCGAGGCAATGGATAATGTCTCTATTTTGATTATCTGGAAGGATAGTTTTAAAAAGATGCTCGTCGAAATGCCTGAGTTTTCCGAGAAGTTAATCACACTGATGAGTGATCGGTTGAGGGAAGCGCAGAATACAATCTATGATTTTATCATGAACCCCATTCAAGGGAGGCTAGCTATTCTTCTGTTAAGTATGGCAGAACGTGCAGGGAGTAAAGGTGAAGATGGTATTATTCATGTGCGATTACGGGTTACTCAGGAGGAACTTGCCTGTGTCATAGGTTCAGCACGTCAAACAATTTCGTCTCTACTCAGCTTGCTTAAGGAAGACGGGAGCATCCAATATGAAGGACGAGAGATTGTTGGTGTGAACCCAAACAAGCTAAAAACATGGATACAGGAATAGTGAACTCGTTCAACTAAAGTTGGATACCGAAACAAAACAAGTTATGGGTTATCAGTCCCACTAATAGAAGTGGGACTGATACGATTGAATTAAATAGCACATAATTCACCTTGTAATCCAGCCGACAAAATTAGAGTCCTTTGAAAGACTTTAATTTTGTCGGCTGGATTACTTATGTCGTTAACATGACAGAAAAGTGTCTTTAGTTTGGTTTTAACCAACGATAGTTATTGTTAAAATCTTCACATAGAAAGAAAACGAAGGGCGGAGGGATGAATTAACAGGTCAATAGATGGATTAAGGTTATCGTGAGTAATACATACGAAGAAATGGAGGGGTTGTACATGTCGTCGCCTGCTTTACAAGCAAAGATACAGAGTACGGATCTTAAGGAGAAATCTATCGAAACGGACAAAAGTAAGAAGGCCTTACTAGGATTTATTTTGTCTTGGTTAGTATTTGCAGCAATCTTAACTCTGGTTCCTACTTCCGAGAGCCTTAATGAGGGTGGTCGAGCAGCCTTGGCTGTGATGGGTTGGGCTACAATTATTTGGTTGAGTGATGGATTGCCTTTAGCAGTTTCCGGCCTAATGATACCGGTCTTATTATCCCTGACCGGAGCAGCTACTAAGCTGCCCGAAGCCTTTAGTGGCTTTACCAGTAACGTTACCTTCCTTATTCTTGGCTGTTTTATTCTAGCTGCTGTTATGCAGACCACTGGCTTAGACAAGCGGATTGCACTCAGTATTGTTTCAAAAGTTAAACCTAACGTTGGAAGTGTTCTAAAAGGTATAATCGGGGCTCACCTGGTTACAGCCGTACTCGTTCCTGCCACCAATGCTAGAGGTGCACTTTTCCTACCGATTATTCAAGGTTTAAACAGTTTGTTTGAGAAAGCGGGCGAAGGTGCTAGGGCAAGAAAAGTATTTACGATGGTCGGGATCGGTTTCGCCTCACTAGCTAGCGGGACTATTCTGATGCACAGCCATATGTCAAATGTCATCATAGCCCAAACCATTAATCAGGCTGTGAAAAAAGACGTGATTACTTGGGGTACTTGGGGCTGGATGAATTGGCCATTGCTGGGTATTTTGGTAATCATGTATTACTGGGTCAATTGGATCATGAAATCTAAAAATATTGAAGTCCCTGGCGGAATCTCTGAAATCAGACGCCAAAAAGAAGCCATGGGTAAAATGAATGCTGCTGAATGGATTGTTTTAGTAACCTTTGGGATTGCAATTTCCTTGTGGGCGACCGAGCAAATTCATGGTTATAAAATGGCCTTAGTTGCTCTGGTAGCCGTGATGGTACTCTTTATTCCGGGGCTTACCAATCTCTCCTGGAAAAAGGTTCAATCCAATACAATCTTTGGGACCTGGTTGTTGCTCTGTGGTTCCCTGTCCCTAGTATCCGCCTTTGAAAAGACAGGCGTGGACAAGTGGATTGCCTCTCACCTGGTTGGTTTAGCACCAGCTTGGGGTTGGATAGGTGTTAGTATCTTCATCTGTGTGGTAGTCCAAATCAGCCGTTTAGGCATTGTGAGCAACGTTGCGGCTGTAACTCTGCTGGCTCCTATCGTAGCAGCAATGGCTCCTATGCTTGAGCTGAACACGGTTGCCTTTACGATGATGGTGTTAAATGTGGATAGTTACGCGTTTGTCTTGCCTATCTCAGTGACTGCCTGCCTAATCGCCTATGGAACTGAAGAATTCACCTTTGGTGAATTTGTTAAAGTCGGTGCTCCCTTCACCTTAATGGTGATACTCTATATGGTCTTTATCATGGTGCCCTGGTATGCATTCACAGGTTATCCCATCTGGGTGCCCACTCCATAACTTATTTAAAGGAGGAAAATTTAAATGGCAAGAGCAAGTTTACCCCAATCCGTGGAAAAAATTGAAGAGGTCCGCATTGAAACTGATATTCTAATTATCGGAGCAGGAAATGCCGGTTGTTTCGCTGCCATTGAAGCCAAGCGTCTCAACCCTGATTTGAAAGTGACTTTAATGGAGAAAGCACACATCGACCGCAGTGGATGCCTAGCTGGTGGTATGGATGCGATTAACACCTATATTAAAAAAGATCGTACCATCGAAGACTTCGTGCGTTGGAGTCGTTCTCAGGCCGGTGGGCTGATCCGCGAAGACTTGACCATTTCGATGGCAGAAGTTTTAAACAAGCCTATCGAAGAATGGGAAGAGTGGGGTATGCCCATTAAATATGAAGAAGACGGCGATGAATATAAAACTAGAGGCAAATGGGATATCACGATCAGTGGTTCTGAGATGAAAGTTATTTTGGCAGAAAAGACCCGTCAAACTGGCTGTGAAATCATAAATCGTGTAGTCGCTACCAACTACCTGATGGAGGGCAATAAAGTCATTGGCGCTATTGGTTTTGGTGTGAGAGACGGCAAGGTATACATCATACGAGCTAAGGCCACCATTATAGCTACTGGTGGCGCAGCTGGTTTGTATAAGCCCTATCAAAACGATGGTAATGACAGCCACCACCAGCTCTGGTATGCCCCCTTTAATGTAGGGACCGGTTTTGCGATTGGTATCCGTCAAGGTGCTGAAATGACCACCTTTGAAATGCGCTGGTGTGCCACCCGAACAAAAGATTTTAATGGCCCCATCGATACCATTTCAGTGGGTTATAAAACACCCATGATTAACTGCAAGGGCGAGCAAATTCTAAAAACCCGTTACGCTCACCTTGGTGGGGATGCCGCTCCCCGCTATATCCGGGCTAACGCGCCGATGGATGAGTGGCGTGAGGGTCGTGGTCCCTGCTATGTGGATACCACCCACATGACTTCAGACCAAATCCATGACATGAAATACGATTATCTAAACGAGCGTCCCAGTTATGTTTTATTTCTGGCCAGCCGAGCCCAGGATTTAAAGAAGGAACCCATCGAAATTTATGGTTCTGACCCCTACATTGTCGGAGGGCATACGGCGAGCGGTTACTGGGTTGATGTAAAAAGAGCGACTACCTTACCCGGATTATATGCCTGTGGTGATGTGGCAGGTGGCACACCCAATAAATTTGTGGGTGGTTGTGCCGCTGAGGGACTCTTGTCTGCTAGAGCTGCAGTCGACTATGTAGCTAGTGTCGAGCAGGGAAGCCTTAATGAGGAGCAAATTTCCCAAGAGAAAGATAGGATTTTTGCACCGGGTTTCCGCAATATTTCCGTGGGTGATGGTGTTAAACCTCGCGAAATGGAAGAAAGGCTCCAGCGGTTGATGGATGAATATGCCGGGGGAGTACACCAGTTTTTCAGAATGAACAAAGAAGGTCTGGAATATGCCCTACGTAACCTGAAGATTTTGAAGGATCAAGTCAAATACCTAATCGCCATCGATCTTCATGAGTTGATGGATGCTCACGAAGTCATTGACCGATTAGATGTGGCTCAAGTACTGGTGCACCACCTGATGTATCGTGAAGAAACCAGATGGGCAGGCTGGCAGACCCGGGCAGATTTCCCAGAAAAGAACGATCAAAAATTTGATTGCTTTGTAAACTCCCGTTATAATCCTGAAACTGGTGATGTAGAAATGTTTACTCGAGCCTATGAACAAATAATCTCAGGTGATCGCTTAAAAGCTTAAAGAAGAGGAGGGTGACAAGATGCCACCAATAGTATATCAAGATAAATGCCAAGGGTGCGGAAAATGTGAAGAGATATGTCCCGGAGATTTGATGGAATTAAATGAGGAAAAGAAAGCCTTTTGTCGGGCTAAGAGAGATTGTTGGGACTGCATGGCATGTGTAAAAGCTTGCCGATTCGAGGCTATTGAAACTCGTATTCCCTATCAATTGGGGTACTATCCAGCTAGACTTATTCCCAAGGTGAGAGAAAAAGAAATTGAATGGACCTGCATTGATATCAATGGCAAGGTAGATAAGTTCCTGGTCAGGACCCACAATAAATAAGGGTCACGACAGGCCTAACTTTTGAGTTTATAAATTATTCCTAAATTTAAGAATTCTTGGAAGTCAATCAAATTAGGCATTTCCTAGGATTCTTCGCTAAGACATTGAGTTCTACTTGTTTGGGATCTTGTGGAGGGAATTGAGCTAAGGGATAGGGATTGTACATTTAGATTCTAGAAAGATTAGTCAACAGAAGGTCAAATAAGTATAAGCAAGAAGTGGCTAAGGTTTTGATCTTAGCCACTTCTCGCTTAGGATATATCCAGAGTAAGATTTATGACCGAGCCAAATAGTTACTCAAATAGTTGAATGAAGTATCTGAAATGACTGCACTTCCGCCGAGCAAGTAAGTCTCGCGAATTTGACCGCTGTTGTCTGCCAAGAAGTTCAGGACACTGGCTTTGGTTAAGTGTTTGTCAACGAGGATGATGGGGCTACCAGTACGTGCGGCAAGTGCAGATCCAGCGAGTGCATCAGGGAAGTTTTCTCCAGTCGCGATCATGACAGTATTAATATCGGCGCGGAGTCCCTTTGCAATAGCAATGCTTGTTTCATATTGGTCCATTCCCCAGTAACGTACAATGCTTTTACCTTGATCATCGGGGCCCCAGTTTCTTGAGACGTGCGCGATAATATCATAGGCGACTTCCTTGTTAATGACTGCAAAACCCCCTACTATAATAGCGTCTTTAATGGCATTCTGCTGAAGGGCCTTATAGGTGGCTTCGGGTAATTGTTTACTTCTGGTTAGTAGAATGGGAATACGATTGTAAGCAGCCCAAGATGAGATGGAAAGTGCATCAGGGAAGTTGTCACCATTTGCAATAACTACTTTTTTCGGAGCGTCGGGGTTAATGGAATAGTAATAATCAGCGATTTTAGCGGCTGTTTCATACTGATCCCAGCCGGCCAGACGAGTGACATCACTGTAGTTTTGCTTGAGGGCTTCCTCGATTTGTCCAGAAACGACTGCACTTCCGCCTACAATAATAATTTTTGTAGGTTTAAGGCGTTCAATTTCCCCTTGAACAGCGGGATCTAAGGTTTTGCTATTCGTTAGCAGAATCGGAGCATCAAATTGATGAGCCAAGGTGGCCGCCGAGAGAGCATCTGGGAAATTGGAGGCAGTGGCCAAGATGACGGTCGAAGAACTAGTCGGCCAGCCTTGTTTGGAGATTTCGACAGCAGTATTTACTGCTGTATAGCCAGCCAAGCGGCTAAAATCAGGCCCATAAGCAGACCTAAGATATCGTTTTCCCATAGTGGGAATATAAGTCCCTACGTACTCTCCTCCTGTAATGGCGTCAACACTTCCATTACCCAATTGGCCAGTGGTGTTACCCCCCCAGCCCCATACATAGCCATCGGCTCGTCCGAGAGCAAAGCCATAGCCAGCTGCAATACTATTGGCCTTTGTGACATGAACTACCTTTACAGGAGCGGCAGAAATAGGCAAATCGCTAACTTTATAGCCATTGCCAAGTTGACCGCTACCGTTGGCTCCTAGGGTCCAAATAGTGCCATCCTTCTTAAGAGCCATCGACAGGTAAGCGCCGGCACTTACGGAAGTAACATCTTTCAAGGCGGGGATTTGAACGGGTGTTTCGAACCACTGCTGTTCCGTGTTTCCAAGTTGCAGGAGTTCATTGCTCCCCCATCCCCAGACAGTTCCGTCCTCTTTTAAAGCTAGGCTGTGACTAAATCCAGCCGACACACTGACAATATCAGAAATTCCATTGACCTGTGTTAGGTTCGTGAAATTTAACATGCCTTCTTCACCATCTGTTCCAAGGATCACTTTTTGCGCGCCCCAAGTCCAGACGGTACCATCGTTTTTGAGTGCTAAAGACCAGGCACTGCCAACGGCGATTTTAACGACCCCAGAAAGGTTATCAATAATCTGTGGAGCCGTGATTTTTATCGTGTCAGTATTGTTTACTTGCTTATATTCATTACCGCCCCAGGCCCATACTTGGCCGTTGGCAGCTAGAGCTAAGTTGGACTCTAACCCTGCTGCTATTCCTACAATGTTTTGCAGACTTTCAACTTTTCTAGGAAGGGTAATAGGTGAGGCTTCTTCAGCGCCGCTTTGATCGTAATCATTGTTTCCCCAAGCCCAGACTGTTCCGTCGGCTTTCAGGGCTAAAGCATGGGCACCTCCAGCGGAAACCGAAATGACGTCTGTGAGGTCTTTGACTTTGACGGGAGTGGCAACAGGATTCTCGTCGGCATTACCTTGACCTAATTGACCCTGGGAATTATCACCCCAGGACCAGACATTGCCGTCTGCGTCAACAGCCAAGCCAAAGTTTGGGCCTGCAGCCAATTGCGAGGATGCAGCACCAGGTCTAACACTTAAGGATGCCAGCACAGGTTTTGGTTCACCAGTTAAGGAACTGGGTACCAAAGAGACAAAAAGTGTGGTTAAGAAAACCAAAGATGACATCATTTTTCGTGCTGGGTTTTTTTGCATTTAAAATCTCCTTTTCCCTAAAATTATATGATTTATTTAAAAACATAACAACGACAACGACACTGAATATAACATCCTATAGACTTGACTACAATAGTAAAAGGCTGGGAATTGATATAAAATCCCTTTTTATTACAAATCTAAAGCCTTTTTATGAGACCGTATCCGAGTTAAAGTTTATTTTTGATTTTATATAATGGACCGTCAGAAAACAACCCTATGATACGTTATTAATATATAGAAGATGATTCCGTTCTTTGAGAGCCTTCTAGTGAGATTAAAAAATATTTTTTCTGGGTTTAAGTTAATTTTCTTGGTTAACGTGATTCAAGTCACATTAACCAAGAAAAGGTTTTGGTATAGTTTAAAACAAGTAAATAAAACTATTCAGTAAGAATTATAATTAAGTGTAGGCAGATGTAAAATCAATTGGAAGTGCTCTCTTTGCAATGGTGCATTTATAGTTAAATCTGAATTTGAAGGGAGGGGTCTATATCGCAGGACTAGATTTATTGCTAACATCCATTGGCTTTTCTGTTTTGGGTTATGTGTTATGTTACCTTACTCTTTCAAGTAATAATAAATTCAAGACTCAAGATGATAGCTCAGAAGAATTATTGGAAAGAGGAACTGCCAGAGCTTTCTTGAAAACAAAATGATGGGTATGGCAGGGATAGGAATGCACCATAGTAGAATGAACATAATTAACCTATAAAACAGCTGAGGATTTTTAAAATTGATCCTGAGCTGCTTTTTTTGATTCTAGTAAACGTATTGGAATCATGAGTTTATGCTGAAATTGACAGGATTAGTCCTCTTCCATTCATTTCGATAAACCAACTGAATTGTACATACACAAATCTTAGTGAAGCCCATAATCTAATCAAAGAAGTATGAAAGGATGGTTTCTATGAATACACATCAAATGCCCCCTACTAATATCATAAATACTGTTCAAGATTGTGAAGTAACGTGTGAACACATGATTACTCATCTCCTTATGCATTCCCAAGATCTTCATCTAAGGCATAGACAATTACAACTATTACGAGATTGTGCAGATATCTGTACACTGACTGCCAAATACCTTGCCCGGCGTAGCTCTTTTAGTAAGCCGATAGCAGGCCTTTGCGCGAGTATATGTGAAGCATGTGGAAATGAATGTGCAAGATTTGCCGACAAGGAATCTCAAAAATGTGCCCACATCTGTTTGCATTGTGCCATGGAATGTCGAGCGTTTGCAATGTAGAGAAGATTGGGTCATAGAATTACACACGAATACCCTGTTAAGTATCACTGTGAGAAGACTATGATACTTAACAGGGTATTCGTTATACTACTTCTGACTCCTGACTCCTGTCTCCTGAGCAGTTACCCTTCATTTATCTTTTGCAACTGCTCATTTGACGGAAGGCGCCTTATTCGTGGCTTTTTTTGCGCTTATGAACATCATAAATCGCTAATAAGTTATCCAATGCACGGGGCCCCATATTCGCACTTGCAAAATGCGTTTAGCCCAGAATAGAATTCCGGGGTAAACGCATTAGTAATAATTAAATTTGACTCTCAATGAATGACTTCAATTCGATCTTACATTCTGACCATACTAATATTACCGGGTCTACGAGCTTCTTTAACTCATTCCATTTCAAGAAAAAGGAGTATGAGTTACGATAAAAATGTCTAAACGCTAAGTATTCTACCAATTTTTCTTTCAAACCCTGTGAAATAACAGGAGCGCGATTATATGTCTCTTCGGTCATTTGTTTTAAAAGTTCGCTATGCCAGTGATGACCCGTAGGGAGTTTGCCATCAATATTTTTTCCAATCGTTTTAAATAAATTCTCTATTCCATTATAGAAGGAATGCAATACCGAACCAAGTGCAGTAAGTTCTATTAAAGTGGGTTCCTCCCCTTTACTCTTCTCAATCAGATCATTATAAGAAGCAAAGAGTTCATTGATTTGCTGTATTTCAAAATTCATTTGGGATATTGCTTTTTCAAGAGACACGGTGAAGGTCACCTTCTCTCTCAAGGTATTTTGAAAATGCATCTTCTCTATCCAAGTTAATTAAATCAACGGGTCGACTCAATGTAGTTAGTAATTGTCCTAGCAAAGCAAAATAATTTTCGGGTAAACATCCTTTTATTGCAATATCTATATCCGAATCCTCTCTGTAAGTATCCGTGATCAATGAGCCGAAGATGAATATTTCTTTGCATCCAGCATTCTTAAGTATCTCAATTGCAGAGTTTATATCTTTTTGAAATTCCTCCGGAAGCCTAGAGAGAAGTTCGCTCATATAATCAACTCCCAATATTTTACTTCAACAGTTACATTGTAACATTATCTTTAAAGCTTGTCATTAGATCGTTTTCTCTTCATGAGAAATTCACAACTTTTTCATCAGTTAATCGTATCCGAGAGTTACACTAAGGACATGGAAGTACAGCAAATAAAACAACGCAAAGCAGAAAAATGAAAATTAAGGGGAGGAACATAAAATGAAGAAACTTAGTAAAAAAATCACGGTAATCTTAGGAACCGCAACGTTGGCCGTCGGGCTCATGGCTTTACCGGCATTGGCCGGAACAGACCAGCAACAAGGTAACGGATGGTTCGGTCAAATGCAGGGATTTATGCAAAAAACCTTTTCGTCGGAGCAGCATCAAACTTTGATGAATTCGACTGCCATGCAGAATCTTCACAATTCGACGGAGATGCAGAGCGCAATGCAAACAGGGGACGTTAAGGTGATGCAAGAACTCATGAATTCAGACCCGCAAGTAAAGGCACAAATTGGGCAAGATAACCTTGATAAAATGAACCAATTCATGAGTAATTCCGGAGGGAATATGATGACCAACGGAAATGGTAGGGTGGGTTCGCGAGGTACTATGATGAACGGGAGTGAAAGGGGAGAGCTTTAAATGATGTTTGGTTTAATCCTATTAGTCATCGTAGCTTATTACTTGTTTAATTCATCAAATTCTAGCGCATCATGCTGCATGAACCATCAATCTCATACGCATACTGCACAGGATATATTGAGTGAACGCTATGCACGTGGTGAGATTGAGAGAGAGGAATACCTTGAGCGGAAACAAGAACTGTCGGGACAAAAGCAGCTAATATCCATTAAAAAGGGATAAAATAGTGGTTTCTTTATGGATGAAAGTCAATATCCAAGGTTTATTTTTATGGGAAATTACTTTGAAGGAGGAATTTACATGATGGGTGGCTGGGGTAATATGATGGGTGGTTGGGGATACGGTGGTTATGGAAGCGGCGGATATGGGATAATGGGGATAGGAATGCTTATCTTTTGGATTGGGATTATTCTACTGGGTATCTATTTATTTCGTCGCAACACCTCGAACGTTCAAGCAGGAGGGCTAGGTAAGCATAGTGGAATAGATATCCTGCGTGAACGATATGCGCGTGGCGAAATAGATTCCGCTGAGTATCAGAGCCGGAAACAGGATTTAGAGGGTAAATGAGTTAGAAAACGATAAAAGCGGCTGAGGAATAACTCCTTAGCCGTATTTTTGGTTAAAATCTTTTGGACCAAAGGAAATCCTGCTTATTGCTAAAATAAAAAAGTAGAACATATATCCAAAAATTGTGCATTGACAAATGAGAATCAATATCATACATTTAATCATGAAGATCGGGTCCGAAAGGACCCATTATTCTCACACTCTATTGATAATGAATATCAAAATCAAATTCTTGGGGAGGAGATTGACATTTGAGAAAAAAATTAGCCGTAGTGTTGTTAGGTTTAATACTTATCTTGGGTTTAGCGCCTGCGGCTATGGCAGCAGGTCAGTCCTTTAGCGGTGTGGTCGAGGAAATTGATAAACATCTGCAGGATGCTTATACCACTTATAAGCAGGGTGATATGGCCGGGGCAAAAAACCTGGTGGATGAGGCTTACTTCGGACCCTATGAAAGCGGTCAAATGGAGAAGGCAGTCCGACTGAATATCTCCGCTAAGCGTAATGCGGAAGTGGAGACGGCTTTCAAACAGCTAAAAAAGGACATGGTCAAAGGGGTGCCTGCCTCGCAAATCAAGCAGCAAATTGAACAGCTGGTTAGCGGGTTGCGGATTGACGCAAAAACCCTTGACGGGGATCTGAGTGAGAGTTCCACCGGATTCGGGGCGTTTTTAGCTTCCTTCTTAATTATCGTCAGGGAAGGGTTTGAAGCGATCCTCGTCATCGGGGCAATCATTGCCTACCTGGTTAAATCCGGATACAAAGAAAAGGTTAAAGTAATTTACCAGAGTACTGCTGCTGCGCTAGTGGCAAGCTTACTAACCGCATGGGTAATGACCAAGGTTTTTAGTATCAGTGGGGCTAGCCGGGAAGTGTTGGAGGGAGCTACCATGCTGCTGGCAGTGGTGGTGCTGTTTTCAGTCAGCTACTGGTTAGTAAGTAAGTCCGAAGCCCAACGCTGGCAGAACTACATAAATGGCAAGGTACAGGGTTCACTGAATAAGGGCAGCACGTTTGCCCTATGGAGCGCAGCCTTCCTGGCAGTATACAGGGAGGGAGCAGAAACCGTGTTGTTTTACCAAGCTATGATGAGTGGTACTACAGACTTGAGTATGGTTTTAGCCGGTTTTGGGGTAGGTATACTGGCCTTGGGCATGATCTTTGCCATCATACGTTACGCCAGTGTTAAGCTTCCCATGAAACCCTTTTTCCTTGGAACAAGCTTCCTGCTCTATTACCTGGCCTTTGTGTTCGCTGGTCAGGGAGTAGGGGAACTGCAGACTGCCGGAGTAATAAGCTCCACCAGTGTAAACATTCCTACCGTAACTTGGCTTGGGATATACCCTACCTGGGAAACCTTGGCCCCGCAACTGCTACTTTTAGCCATTGTTGTCGCCGGATTTGCATATCAAACCAAAAATAAAAAAGCAGGGCTTGGCTGAAAATGAGAAAAGGTTATCATTACGATTTGAGGAAAATGAAAGAGATTAAACAAACATTGACAAGAAGTAAATGAATATGAAAATCAATTGAAATTGGAGGAAAAAACGATGAAAAGATATAAACACTTTAGCCTTGTAGCCTTTCTAATGATAGGAGTTTTAACCCTAGCAGGTTGCGGAGCAGGAAATAAACCTGCTGCCACCTCTGAACAGAAGACTACCCAATCTGACTCAGCCCAAAAGCAGGAGGAGACCAAAGCAAGCGATGCTTCCTTCCGGGAATACCCGATTGGAGATGCACAAGAAGTGGAGGGTATGAGCATAGCTGCGGTATATCTACAGCCCGTGGAAATGGAACCTGTCCAAAAAGCAGGCCTTAAACCCACCGAATCCGATATTCACCTGGAAGCCGACATCTCTGCCTTGAAGAATAATTCCTTGGGCTTTGGAGATGGGGAGTTCGTACCCTATTTAACGGTAAAATACCAATTGAAAAACAAGGATACGGGCAAAGAACAGTCCGGTAGCTTTATGCCCATGAATGCCGGGGATGGCTCCCACTATGGCACCAACGTGAAGATGCTGGGTGCAGGTAACTATACCGTAAAGTTCATCATCGAGTCCCCGGAAAAACAGGATTTCTTAATTCATACCGATAAGGCTTCCGGGGTTCCAGGTAAATTCTGGACCAAGCCCATCGAGGTAGCTTGGGACTTCTCCTTCGTGCCCCGTAAGTGGTAATTAGGCATTGCCCGGTCGGTTATCTGACCGGGCTCTTTTCATAAATTTTATTTGGCTAGGGGTGAGAAATTTGCTAGCGATTTTGGACTATACCTTGAAGAGTAGTTTTGAAGCAGGATTATTGGTTGTTACGCTCTTACTTTATCTAACGTTGCCTGACATGAAAGACAAAATTAGATATGTTTGGAGTGGCACCGGCCTGGCCTTGGTTTTTTCCACTGTCCTTGTGTATGGAGTCGACTTTTTTGGAAATCGAGAGCTGTTTGAGTTTGCCTGGTTAAGCAGTATATTTCCGGTTCTAGCATTGTTAATCTTAACAGGTCGCTTGGCTTCAAAATCTAAGCCCGCCCGGTTTGCGGTGGGCCCTCTGGTGTTGCTAACAACTGTCCTGCTGGTTACGGTTGAGGGGATAGAGTTGGTGGGCTTTCCGATGAAAATTTTCGTGCAGGCTCGCAGTTTTATTAATACGGAATTGATTTTGAAAGTAATCGGGGCATTGTTCGGAATTTTTCTGGCAGCTCTGTTCGGCTGGACCTATTTTAAGTCAACCCGGAAAATGAACAAGCAACTGATGATCATCACTGGGACATCTCTGGTAACGATTGTCTTGGCCCGTCATCTAATCAGCCTGCTACAATTGGGGATGACCTTGGGATATATCCCGGTAACCCCGGTGCTGGTTTCTGTAGTAGCCCCAGTGATCAACACCTATTACCCGCTCTTTTTCTATGCTCTAGTGTTACTAGTTGCAATACAGGTAATACTGGCTAGACTTGGTAGTAAGAAACCTGCTCAGCAGGACTATGAAAACCCTGCTCTAAGGCGGAAGTCTCTGGCGGAATACCGGAACCAGCTGCGTTGGCTGGCAGTTTCCGGAGTACTTATTTTAATTACGGGAGCACTCTTAGGGGTGGGACACGTCTACTCTAATAAAAAGGTTAAACTTTCCCCTCCAGCCCCTGTGCAGGCGGAAAACGGGGTAATTACAATCCCGGTGACTCAGGTAAATGACAACAAGCTGCACCGCTTTAGCTATATTACACCGAATAATGTAACGATGCGCTTTATCGTTGTTGGCAAAGGGAATGGGTTGTTTGGCGTAGGATTAGATGCCTGTGATATCTGCGGGGTGGTGGGATATTACCAGCGGGGTGATAATGTGGTATGCATGAACTGTGATGTAATCATCAATAAGCAAACGATTGGCTTCCCTGGGGGCTGTAATCCTATTCCTTTCCCAAATAAGGTGGAAAGTGGCAGTATTCTCATAAATACTGCTGATTTGCTCCAAAAAGAAAAAGTTTTTCAAGAATAGAGGTGACACCATGTTCTGGCGTATGTTGAAAAAGTCGTTCTCCAAAGGTCTAAAGGGCAAACTCTTGGCAGTAGTAACCATCGCCTTTGGTGCATCATTAGCTAGTTCCATGCTCAATATCTCCCTGGATATCGGGGATAAGGTAAACCGGGAGCTTAAAACCTACGGAGCAAATATCTTGGTAGAACCCAGGGTAGAAACCGTTCCGGTTAATATCGGCGGGATAGAATACAATCCCTTGCAGGGGCAGTCTTTTCTTGAAGATGCAAGTTTAAGTAGTTTAAAAACAATTTTTTGGGCCAATAATATTCTTTCCTTTACACCGTACCTAGAACAGCCAGCAGTAACCGGGAAGCAAGACACCGTTCTGGTGGGTACCTGGTTTAACAAAGAAATTACGACTCCCGCAGGGGAAAAGGTAGTTACGGGTGCCGTCAGCCTCAAAGCATGGTGGAAGGTTAATGGCCAGTGGGCAGATGACAGCTCGGAAAACCAGGCCATGGTAGGGACGGAATTGGCTCAAAAGGCCGGGATTAAACAGGGAGACAACCTAAAGGTTCTGGTAAACACTCCGTCTGGAGGCAAGGAACAAGTCCTTAAAGTAACAGGGGTTTTTGACAGTGGGAGCGGTGATGACCGGAAGGTATTTGTGCCTTTAGCCCTCATACAGAAACTACAGGGAACCTCGGGTAAGGTCAGTAAGGTGGAGGTAAGCGCTCTCACCACTCCGGAAAACGAACTGGCCCGCCGGGCAGCAAAAGATCTTCAGTCTTTGACCAGCGAAGAGTATGAAAGATGGTATTGTACAGCCTATGTTGGCGCCATCACCTATCAGATCGAAGAAATTCTGCCTGGGGTAAGGGCCAATGCTATCCGACAGGTTGCTGAGTCGGAAGGATTGATCTTAGGAAAGATTCAGCTGCTCATGTTGCTCTTAACGGCAGCGGCTCTGCTCAGCGCCGCCCTGGGGATATCAAGCCTCATGACCACTAAGGTCTTGGAGCGCAGCAAGGAAATCGGCTTACTTAAGGCTCTGGGAGCGGAGGGTTGGCAGGTTATCGCCCTGTTTGTAGCGGAGTCAGTCATCAGCGGAATCCTCGGAGGGGTACTGGGCTACCTGATGGGTTTGGGTTTCGCCCAGGTTATAGGTCAAGCGGTATTTGGTTCCGGATTGTCGATAAAAATAATGGTTCTTCCTATTGTTCTAACCTTATCTGTGGGAGTTGCCCTCTTGGGCAGCTTATCCGCGATTCGCATGCTGGTAAACCTGCGCCCCGCAGAAGTACTGCATGGCAGGTAATGGGGGTTAAAAAATGACGAAACAGGCTATGTATTTACGAATGGTTACCGCAGCCCTGAAAAACCGAAAATCCCGTGTAGCGATTGCCCTGCTGGCCCTAGTACTGGGCATCGGGGTGATTTCTGGATTATTAAGTGTTTATAATGATATCACCCTGAAAATGAGCAAAGAACTGCGCAGTTACGGTGCCAATCTGGTGCTGGTGCCTGCCCAGCAGCAAGAAGGCAGCACACTAGAGTTAGCAAAACTAAACCAAGTACTGGAGCAGGTGCCCCAAGAAAAAACAATTGGTTATTCTCCCTACCTATATGGGATCGTCACAGGTAACAAGCAACGATTCGTGGCGGTTGGAGTAGACTTTTCTGGGATCCAAAAGGTTAGTCCTTACTGGAGTTTAGATGGAGCTTGGCCCAGGGAAAATAACCAGATTGTGGTAGGTTCCGCTCTGGCGGAACAGTTAGAATTAAACGTCGGGCAGAAACTGAGCATAACCGCGGAGGAAACAGGAAAAACTGAGAGCTTACAAGTAGTGGGCATGGTTTCCACCGGCAGTACGGAAGATTATCAGGTGTTTCTGGAATTAGAAAAAGCCCAAGGACTTCTGGGCAAAGAAGGGCAAATTCATACTGCCTATCTAAGCGTCATGGGAAATTCTGCAGAGTTGATCACCTTGGCAGAAACGATTAGCCAGTCTGAGCCGGGCATTAAAGCAAACCCTATCCAGCAAATTGCCCGTTCAGAGGGCGTTATCCTTGAGAAAATTAGAACCCTGGTTTACCTAGTAGTCATCGTAATCCTAGCTTCAACCTTGCTCTGTGTCTCCACAACCATGATGGCAATGGTCATGGAAAGGCGAAGGGAAATCGGCCTGCGCAAGGCCCTAGGCGCGACCAACCGAGCCATCGCCGGTGAGTTTTTAGGGGAAAGCGCTCTCCTAGGTATGACTGGCGGGGTGCTGGGTTCCCTGGTGGGATGGGGGATTGCCCAGGTTATCGGGCTGAGTGTATTTAAAGCCTATATTACGTTTAGGCCCTCAGTGCTTATAGCGGTAATCATCTTATCTGTTCTGGTAGCCTGGGTTGCAGTGATCATGCCCGTACGGACAGCGGCCAACATTGAACCAGCCTTGGTACTTAAAGGGGAGTAGAAAGGAGAAACGTATGAACATCTTGGAATTAAAGAATGTCACTAAATCCTACGGCAATGTCCACGCCTTAAAGGATTTTAATCTAAGCGTCGCCCCAGGGGAATGGGTTTCCATCATGGGTCCCTCCGGTTCCGGAAAAAGTACCATGCTTAATATTATTGGGTGTATGGATAAACCAACCAGTGGCTCTGTTTCAATCGATGGAATTGAGGTAACTGCCCGGTCAAACAAAGAATTAACCGAGGTTCGCAGGGAAAAAATAGGTTTGGTATTCCAGCAGTTTCACCTTATTCCTCATCTTACCGCCCTGGAAAATGTAATGGTAGCCCAGTATTACCATAGTCTCACCGACGAACAGGAAGCCCTCAAAGCCCTGGAGCGGGTAGGCTTGGCTCAACGTGCCAAACACCTGCCTAGCCAACTTTCCGGTGGAGAACAACAGAGGGTGTGCATTGCCCGGGCGCTCATTAACTATCCTGCGTTAATTTTAGCGGATGAACCGACAGGAAATTTGGATGAAGACAATGAAAAATTAGTGATTGAGCTATTCCAGGAACTTCACAGGGAAGGGCACACAATTGTCATGGTTACCCATGACAATGAAATAGGCGAACTGGCGCAGCGGAGAGTAAGACTAGAACATGGAAGGTTGACACAGATCGCATGAAAAAACGCGGACTTCTTTTAATCCTGGCGGTTTTCTTAACAGTAATTCTGGTGGGGTGTGGCGGAACCAAAGAACCAGCACCAAAAGTTGCTAAAAGTCCTGCCATTCCTCATGAGGTTACCCAAGACATGGACTGTAAGTCCTGCCATGCAAGCGGGGCTAATGGTGCAAAGATAACAAAACATTTAGATCGGCCTAACTGTACCAGTTGTCATAAAGTCAAGGAGTAATCTAAGATTTATTGACCTTCCGCCATAATGCCACTCAGGTTCGTATAGAAGCACATAGTAAGTCTTAGTGCTTTGAATATTCTGCGTGAACGCTGTCCACGAGGCGAGATATGGAAGGGGAGTCACGAACTATTTGAAGAAGGGATCCTGATCATTCAGGGTCCCTTCTTCATAAGAAATTCACAACTTTTTCATGAGTTAATCGTATCCGAGGGTTACACTAAGGACATGGAACAACAGCAAATCAGACGAACAAAAGCAGTAAATTAATAATTAATTGGGAGGAATATACAAAATGAAAAAAATTAGTAAGAAAATTACCGCAGTGCTAGGAACCGCAACATTAGCCCTAGGGCTCATGGCTTTGCCGGCTTTAGCCGAAACGTCCCTGCAACAAGGGAGCGGATGGTTTGGGCAAATGCAAGGATTCATGCAGCAAACGTTTTCACCAGAGCAACACCAAGAGTTTATGAATTCGGACGAAATGCAAAATCTCCATAATTCAGCGGGGATGCAGAATGCAATGCAAACAGGGGATGTTGAAAAAATGCAAGAGCTTATGAATTCAGATCAGGCGGTTAAAGCTCAAATGGGGCAAGAAAACCTTGATAGAATGAACGAATTCATGAGTAATTCTGGAGGGAGTATGATGACCAACGGAAACACAATGGCATCTCAAACCTATTAATTAAAAGGGGAGATTTTATATGATGTTTGGTCTAATCCTATTAGTCATCGTAGCTTTTTACTTGTTTAATTCATCAAATTTTGAAGAATCACGCTGCATGAACCATCAATCTCATACGCACACTGTACAAGATATATTGAATGAACGCTATGCACGGGGTGAGATTGATAGAGAGGATTACCTTGAGAGGAAACAAGAACTGTTGGGCCAAAAGCAGCGAATATCCATTAAAAAGGGATAACAAAGGTTTACTTTATGGAAGTCAGCATCTAGGCTGTATTTACAGAAAATTAGTTTAAAGGAGGAATTTATATGATGGGTGGCTGGGGTAATATGATGGGTGGTTGGGGATATGGTGGATATGGTGGATATGGTGGTTATGGAAGCGGTGGATATGGGTTGATGGGGATAGGAATGCTCATCTTCTGGATTGGGATTATTTTACTTGGTATCTATCTATTTCGTCGTAATAACTCGCGCATTAATACAGGAGGGCTAGGTAAGCAGAGTGGAATGGACATTCTGAGTGAACGATATGCGCGTGGTGAGATAGATTCGGTGGAGTATCAAAGCCGGAAAAAGGATATTGAGGGTAAATGAGTAGTAGCCCAAAAGGTGGCTGAGGATTAAATCCTTAGCCACTTTTATGTTACTCCTGCTAACGGCATATTCGGATCTTGAATTTTTGGATGAGTATGTTGTGGCACAAGGAATTTTTGTATAAAGAGTGTACTTGACAAAAGGGACATGGAAACCTACAATTAATTTATACTAATCCGGTATAAATACTATGAATTAAAAAGAGGGGGAACAAGATTTGCTGCAAACGTTATTTAGCATCGGGGGATTTTCTCTAAGATCTTACGGTTTAGTGGTAGCCATTGCCATATTAATTGGTTTAGCGGTAGCTTATCATTTAGCCTCTTCTGAGAAGGAATACCGCCAGCATCTTTTAGACTTGGTTCTCTTTGCTGTGATTGGAGCCATTATTGGAGCACGTGTTTGGCAGGTCTTTTTCTACGAGTGGGACTATTATTCCCTCCATCTTGCCGAAAGCTTTATGATATGGCACGGCGGTATGGCTATTCAAGGAGGTCTGGTTGGGGCTTTTATTGTAGGATGGATCTATACTCGTAAGCATCAGCTTGATTTTTGGAGAATGGCTGATATTGCCGCTCCTGGGATTATCTTAGGGCAGGGGATCGGAAGAATTGCTTGCTTTCTTAATGGGGATGCCTATGGTAGCCCGACTAATCAAGGTTTTGGTTTGGTTTATCCCTCGGGAACTCCAGCATATGATGCCTATGGCAGCCAACCTTTATGGCCGGCAGAAGTATGGGAAGGGCAATGGGACATGGTTGTTTTTGCGCTGATCATAATCCTTTCGCGTTGGCGCAAATTGCCGAGGGGCATCCTCTTTTTAACCTATATTGTACTCTATTCACTAGGGCGGTTCGGATTAGAATTTTTACGAGGGGATGGTGCACGCTATCTATTCAATTGGACTTCGGGACAGTGGAGTAGTGTGGGTATGATTGTTATTGTCCTTATTTCTGCCGCTGTTCTGACTTTGCCAAGGAGTATTGCGAGAAAGTGAACTGGCTTAGCTAAAGGGTATCTAAAAGTCCTGCCATTCCTCATGAGGTTACCCAAGACATGGACTATAAGTCCTGTCATGAAAGCGGGGCTAACGGTGCAAAGATAACAAAGCATCTAGATCGCCCTAACTGTACCAGTTGTCATAAAACCAAGCTGTAAGTTAAGCCTAATAGACCTTCCACCTAAGTGGGATAGAGCAAATATTGGTTACGGCCCTATCACTGATCGTGATAGGGCTATACACGTTTATTGGACTTATGCTATATTAAATGAGATATCTTTTTTAAGGGGCTACTTAATCAACACGAATAAAGGTTGATTCTAATTAAAATAAGGCGGATGAAATATGGCTTTAGGAACAATGATCCGGGATTTTCGCAAACAAAGAGGGTTCACACTTCAAGTGCTTTCAGATCAGTTGGGAGTCTCTTGTTCGTTTTTGAGTGCAGTTGAGCGAGGGGTAAAGAAGCCATCGGTAGCAATGGTGAAGAAACTTTCCGACGTCTTAAATATTTCTCCCACCTATCTATTTGAGATTGGTACGGAAAAGGTATGCGGCGAAAAAATAAGCTTTATTCGCAGGGGACGAAGCTTAACGATTGAAGAACTCAGTGAACTATCGGGAATTTCGCCAGAACGCATTCAGGCCTATGAAGAGGGGACAGAGGAACCTGACTTAGAGACGTTAGACCGTTTGGGTGAGGCTTTGAGTGTCACAGTGCGATATTTTTTGGAGAAATCGGCAGATGCGCTTTCGATGGGGGAACGTGTACGTCGTGAACGGGAAAAACAAGGGCTTACTGGAGTTGCTTTGGCAGATCGGGCAGAAATAACTCCTGCAATGGTTAGTCAGATTGAGAATAATCAGGCTGAGCCATCTTTAGATACATTAGAAAATGTAGCTAAGGCTTTGGGAGTATCGGTTTGTTATTTTCTCTTAGAACAAGAAGATGTAGATAACCTAGTCGCCTCGTTAAATACTGATGTCTTGTCTCTCTTGGGAGATCCAAGGGTACAATCAGTCCTCCGGGCAGTTAGGGATTTGGGAGCGGGAGATTTAAAATTTATTCTTAATTATATTCAGTTCTATAAACGGAATCGATCACTTTTGGATTAAGCACTTCCTCTAATCCGCTCAATCGACATGAGAATTTATTTCCTCTTGAGTTCCTAACTCGGGAGGTCTATTTTTTTTGTATCGGCAGAGATGAAAAACATAAATTTATTTAATTAGCGGGCAGGAATCAAAGAAATGATGTCGAAATAGTTGGCAATCATTAAAAATAAGTTCATTTAATTTGAACTAATGGTTTAAAAATGGGGTGTTAAAGGAAGGGGTAGATTGGTGGAAATAAGCACTTGTTGAGAATTAGCTATTATTTTTTTGAACATTTATTAAGTATTTGTGCAAATTTATTAAACTCGTATGGTAGTGCTGCAAATTGAAAGGAGAACAATAAAGTGAAGCAAAATCTAACGACGGTTCAGATGTCTAAACTTCAAGAGATATTTAGTGATCGTGTGCGCTTTAATAGAGTTGAAAGAGTGGTTTACTCTCATGATATGGGGATCATGCCTGAACAAATTCGGGCAATGATTGGGTGTACTCCGGATGGCGTTGTTCAACCCACAAGTGTGAACGACGTTATAGCACTTGCCAAACTTGCTAAGGAAGAAAAGATTCCCGTTGTACCCAGAGGTGCAGGAACTGCAGGGTTTGGGGGCAGTGTTCCAGTAAAGGCCGGAATTGTTGTGGACTTCGTCAGAATGAACAAGATCCTAGATATCAATACGGAAAACATGACGGCTACGGTTGAACCTGGCGTAATCTGGAGCAATTTGGAGAAGGAGTTAAGCAATCGCGGATTAACATTGCGGGCGTTTCCTTCGAGTTCAAACAGTTCGACAGTTGCTGGTTGGGTTGCTCAGGGAGGGAGCGGGTATGGCAGTTATGAATTTGGAGACTGTCTTCAGAACATCGTCTCGGTGGAGATAGTGTTACCCAATGGTCATTTAAAAACGTTTGTTGGCGAGGATTTGTTCCAGGTTTACAGTTTATGCGGAATCACGGGATCGATCGTGAGCGTTACAGTTCGGGCACGGGAAAAAGATGAAGAGAGTGTGATCCTCTCGGCTTTTCCGAACATGCAAAGCGCCTCTGAATTTTTGAAAGCCCTCTCGGAGAAAAATGTGCCGCTCTGGAACGTCGGCTTATCCACACCAGCTTATGTTTCCCTTAAACAAAAGGCCCTTGAGCATTATGTTTTGCCCGAAGACCAGTATTTGGTCACGATGGTTTTTCCAAAACCCCGTCGGTCTTCTGTAGAGAACCCGATTCGGGAGCTCACAACAAAGTATAGTGGAAAAATTATGCGGGAGAAATTAGCAGTTGAGGAGTGGAACGATAAGTTTTATCCCATGCGCTTCAAAAAGCTTGGTCCGACCTTAGTTGCCAGTGAGGTAGTCATTCCAATTACAGAAGTTGCTACCTTTGTCCAAGAAGTCGAACGTAAATTCAAAGGGGAATTTGCCCTTGAGGGAACAATGGTTGGGCATGACCAAATCTCCATCTTAGGTTTTATGCTTTCAGACGAAAGAAAGCTTGGTTTTCCGCTGGCTTACGCTTGTGCCTTGGATGTTATGGATAGTGGTGAAAAACATGGGGGTAAAGTCTTTAGCGTCGGGATGTACTTTACCGATCGCGCCAAAACGTTTTATGGTGAAGAGCGCCTAAAAAATATTTGGGACTTCAAACAATTTGTCGACCCCGAGGGGATCATGAATCCTGGCAAGATAATTCCTATCTCAATGGATAAACAATCCCCAACAAAGATGCTTTCCACGGCCATGAAAGTTGCGAATGCTGGGAGCGGCCTGATTGGACTTGCCGGGCGTTTACTCATGAAGTGGCAAGGGAATGATTTTACCTCGCCGCTCGACGACGGGTTGACAGATGACACGTTTGCCTGCGCACAATGCGGCTATTGTCGTAATGTCTGTACGGTATTTGATGCTATTCCCTGGGAAAGTAACTCTCCACGCGGCAAATATTTTATTCTTAACCAACATATCAAGGGTAAACTTCCGATGGACGATGAAGTTGGAAAGGCACTTTATCCATGTACCACGTGCAAAAAATGCGACTCCGTTTGTCAAATCCGCGCTCATAATGCCCACCACTGGATGGCGTTACGTTACGAATTCAACAAGAATAAACTACAGAATACCGGCCTTGGAATCATCCGTGACAACGTGCTTAATACGGGTAACTTCTGGGGCGTCCCTGCGGAAGACCGCTTAAAGTGGCTGGATGTTCCAACAGAAACCCACGGTAAAATTGCGTATTGGTCCGGTTGCTGGGCAGGCACGATCATGGACAATATGGCGCAAAACGCGACCCGTATTATGGATCATCTCGGAATTCCTTTTGTTCATTTCCGGGAGCGTGAACGCTGCTGTGGACTTTATTTAACCTTAGGAGGATATAAGAAAGACTTCCAAAACCTTGTTGGAGAGAATTTGGAAATGTTTAAAGAAGCCGGTATTGAGACGATTATCTTTTCCTGCCCAGGCTGCTACGCGACTTTTAATGAAAACTATCAGCAAATGGCCTTGGAAATGGGGCTTGAATGTAACATTCGCTTTAAGCATATCACTGTCTTTTTAAGCGAGCTTATCGCGGATGGCCGCCTGAAGTTTACGGACCCTCTAAGCAACACGATTACCTACCATGATTCATGTCATGTTGGGCGTTGGTTTGGGCACTATGATGAACCCCGAAGTGTTATTCGCGCTATTCCGGGCATTGAATTTCGCGAAATGGAACACATCAAGGAAGAGGGGTTATGCTGTGGACTCGTTTCTGCGTTTGATTCCTTGCCCACGGTTGCTCAAAGCGGAATGAAACGTGTAGAGGAAGCGGTTGCAACTGGTTGGAATACCTCGTGACCAACTGTGCGGGGTGTGGATCACAATTTAACGCAACCTGTCACGCTATGGGAACGGAGGTCCAACAAATGGATTTAACCGAACTCGTCGCCCGAGCACTTGGTATCCCGACAATGGATCCTTCGGAAAAAGTCGGAGTTTATATGGCTCAATGTGTTGAGATGCTCAAAGATAGCATACTGGCCCCCATTGTTGTTCCGGCAGAGGCCAAAAAATAGGTTACTGTATAAATCTCTCTGGTCGTTTTTAGGAAGAAAGGGATCCCGAATGAGTATTAATCGGGGTCCCTTTTTCATGAACTCATCATCTCTTCTCACTGATTGGGGCCGTTATCGGTTTAATTTTGGCAGCGGTTATGGAAGTCTTGTTATTCAAATCGACTGTAAAATTGGAACTGAAGAAATTCTTCTTGGTGACAGGATTGCTTTTGATCTTTGTCGCGGCGGGGTTGGTATCGCATAGTGTACATGCATTAGGGAACTTGGAATTGTCCCGCAGATTGTTGAACATGGCTATGACTAAAGGCTCAGACCGATTATTAAGGGTCCGAGCTTTAGTCATCTCCCCAAGGTAAAGACCCATCTCAGGAGATGACCCACTCCATAAATATGAAACACCGATATACTTTTTAGCAGTTGCAATACACATTTGTTTTCTCTGGCGGGGTTGGGTATTATTCTTTTTACTGAACCATATCAACTCCCATTATTATATTTTTTTAGACAAATTCATATCTTATTCACAACTTCGGCTGTATAACTGCTATAATAGGTTATGTCAAGTGGGAACCATTGGTATTATTAAATTAAGGACAAAGGACAACAAAATTATGAAGCGTTTCCCTACTCAGCTAGGAAGAGATTCATTCTTAATAAGAAAATTAATACGCCAGAACCTGGTATATCTCATAGTCATCCTCCTTTTGTTAGTAGGTTTCGGGATATCTTTATACCTAGGGACGAGACAGGTCTATGAAGAGGAAGCACAATGGAGAAGTCAAAAAACCATGGCTGAAGTAACTTCGGGGAAAACGATTATAAGCAATTATTTTTCAGATCTTCAGCGGGACTTAGACTTTGTCTTAGCGTTACCAGATATAAAATCGTACTTTGCCAAAGATTTTGACCCGCTAAAAAAAAGTGGAGCAGAGAAAGTGCTCAAGGGTTTTTTGGAGGGTAAACAATCGTACCAGATGACGGTCACAAATCTGTCTGGTGCAGAGATGTTAAAGGTAGAAAGCGAAACGAAAAGGCCACTTTTTTGGCCTAATGGCTTAAGTAATCGTGAGATACATAGGGAACTTTTTAAAAAAGCTGTTGCATTGGAGAAAGAGCAGATAGCACTTTCGTCAATTTATTTCGCGACAGAAGAAGAAGGGACTAACATAACGAAGCAGGTATTAATGACACTTGCTTTGCCTTTATCCGATGATAGAGCGGTGAAAAAAGGAGTCTTGTTCATTGATCTTGATTTAGTCAACGTTTTTGAGATACTCCCCAACAACCAATTGTTTATTCATACGGATGATGGCGTAGATATTTTCTTCGATCAGAAAGTTGGAACGTTCAATATCAAAAACCTTGGTTATGCCTTAACGAGTAATTCTGGTTGGTACCCAGTTACTGAGCTGGAAATGATCCATTATTCCAAGGTTAAGATCTTTGCCGATCAACCATTTATTATTGCCGCATATCATCAATATCCTTTATTGAAAGTAACCTTAGGTAAACTAATTTATCTGTTCGGAGCCTTGTTTCTGTTATTTCTCAGCTTAGTCGTGTTCAGCATCCTTACAAATTTTTCAGTCTTGAAAAAGACGATTAACACCCAAAAGGCTATCGTCTTTTCACTTGCCACTTTGGCAGAGGGGCGTGATCCAGAGACGGGGAAGCATTTAGAAAGATCAAGAGATTATGCCGTGATCTTAGCCCGTCAATTAAGCACGCATAAAAGGTATAAAAAGGTTATTACTCGTGACTTTTTAGACAATCTTTATTACGCGGCCACGTTGCACGACATTGGTAAAGTAGCAATACCCGACGCTATTTTATTGAAAAATGGCAAATTGACGGATATAGAGTTTGATGAAATGAAGAAACACGTACTCACTGGTCAAAATGTCCTCAGAGAGACGATTGAAAAATACCATTTAACGGAGTCTTTTCTCGAAATGGGGATGAATATATGCGCATATCACCACGAGAAATTTAACGGAAAAGGATACCCTGAGGGACTTGGGGGTGAGGAGATTCCTTTGGAAGCAAGGATTTTCGCCCTCTGCGATGCGTATGACGCAATTCGATCTAAGAGATCTTATAAAGAAGGACTCTCCCATCTAGAAGCGATGAATAGAATTGTAGCGGATAAAAACCAGCATTTTGATCCGGAGGTGGTGGAAGCTTTTTTAGAATGTGAAAAGAAACTTTTGGCGATCACTTAAGAAGAGGGAGTTTTTACCGTATGAGTAAATTATGGCTGTTAATAGCTATGGTATTTACTGGGATACTTTATTCAGTAGTACTCTTGTATTTCATGGATATGCCATTATTCAATAATCTTGTTTTGCATTGCATCATAATGGGAGCTTCGTTTGGGTTAACGAATTTTATTGTGGCTGTTCTTTTTTATAAAAGGCTTGAGAAAGTTAAAAGGTTAAACCAACAATTAAAGGTTAGCCTGATGACGGATAACTTAACTGGACTTCTAAATCGAAGGGCTTTTGATCAGGATATAAAACAGTTTGACTATAGTGGCTTATATTCCTTAATATTTCTCGATATTGATAATTTCAGGGATTTCAACAATCACTTTGGCCATGACATTGGGGATAATGTACTCAAAAAGGTAGGAGAGACTATTAGAGCCTGTGTCCGCGCGACCGACCGAGTATATAGATATGGCGGGGAGGAAATAACCCTGCTTTTATTGGATTGCGATAAAAAGAACGCGATGAAGATGGCTGAAAAAATTAGGTCGGAAATAAGTCAACTTGATAATCAAGCATATCCCCAGATAACTGTTTCCTTGGGCGTTTCGAGTTATCCGGACGATGGGCAATATATTCATGACGTTATTGTTGCTTCAGACCAAGCGCTTTTAAAAGCTAAAAATAGTGGTAAGAATTGTACAATATCGAGCTAGCACTTCAGTCTTTTAAGGAGGTGACCGCTTTTAGGAACTATTGTAAAGTTATCGTGTTTATCTCGTATTATTCAGCCGGAGGACATTCTTTTTACTTCTTGTCCTCTGCTAGCCGCTCATTTGTTAGATTGTAATGGATGAGAGCCCTTGCCCTTTGGTTTAGTTTGTCTAATGAATGGAAATTATTTAAAGCGATTTAAAGAGTAGGAGATGATGGTTGTGAAGAAGAATAAAAAAGTTATAATGTTTGTAGCTCTAATTTCTATTGCCATGTTAAGTCTAGCTGGTTGTGGCAGCCAAAATCAGGGTATGATGAACACCAGCAACATGACTCAATATATGACGAGCAATCCTACGGAAATGATGAATGTTTTTAGTTCACCATATACTCGCCAGTCCATGGTAAAAATAATGGGGTCTTCACAAATGATGCCTGTGATGGTAGATGTGATGAAAGATAGCGACGTACAAAATAATATGATGGGTATAATGGGGAGTAGTGAAAACCAGGCTAATATGGTGAGTATTATGTCTAATCCATCAATGTATAAGCCTATGGTACAGATCATGTCCGATCCGAAAATGAAAGCGACCTTTGCAGCCATGCTAAAAGATCCAGCCCTACAACCCTTGGTAAAGGAAGCTCTAAGTGTAAAATAAATCCCAAGGGACAATGCCCTCCTGATCTAAATTTAAAAAGAAGGGACTCTGCTTTTTAAGCGGGGTCCCTTCTTCATGAGAAATTCGCGACTCATTCACATTTACAAATTCCAGATACATAGAGGATTATTCCCTATGTACATATAATCTATCATAAGGTTGGAAGCAAGTTATATCGCGCTTTCGACCTTGTTCTGTGAAAACAGAAAGTTAGTTCAAAAAAAGGAAACTATTGAATTTTGTCGAATAACTATGAAATATCCATTAATTACTATTAATCTTATATAAGACGCGAAAGAGAATAGATGCTCATTTATTAACCTGGGAGGCAATAAAATGACTATTATCAGAGATAATATAGATGCTAAAGTCATGGCAGACTTAATAGAATTGGGACGGGTCATTGAGATTTTCCCGGGAGAAAAAATACATACAGGAAAAGTTACTCAGGGGCAATGGCTTTTACCGATCAAGGGGCGCTTACGGCTTTCTTTTGGCGATGAGGAAAGCCAAGAGATATTGGATTCTGACATAAATGCTACTTTTCCGGTGCTTGAACTGCCCACAGGGGATACCGTAGCGCCAGGTTATCAGCTGACGGCCCTGGAAAGGGGGCAAGTGCTTATTTTGCCTTTGGCAGCTTTTTCGGAAATTGTCCAAAAAACACCGGAAGTTTTTAATATAATGGTACAGGATTTAATTACCCGGTTGAAAGAAGCGGATGAGAAAAACTGGGTATACCGTCGCAAGGAAAACCTTTATGCCCGGCTCTTAACGGAAGAAAAGCAAAACAAACACGTGGAATTGGCAGGTAACCACCAAAAAATTAGGCAATACAGAAAGCTCATCAGCCAATTGGCTCCATTAAGGCAACCGCTATATTTAGTCGGTGAAAAAGGTACAGGTAAAGAATTGCTGGCATGGCTTATCCATAGAGATAACGACGACAATATTAGGCCTTTCATAACTGTGGAATGTGGGGATATGCTGGATGATGAGTTAGGAGAGCGAATTTTTGGTGGTATTGGCGGCTTTATTCAAGGATTGGGGCTAAACAGGTTCGGTTACTTGGAACTTGCTGCCGGAGGTACTCTAATATTAAAGGATTTTGACCTTTTGAGTCCCCTGGTGCTGATTAGACTAGCCGCCTACATGGAAGATAATCTGCTGGATGTCAGAATAATGATCATCTCTAGGGAACCCGCTGAGCCCAGTAATTGGGCTGATCTATTAAATACGGATGAATTTACCCGTCTTCTAGCTAATTCTTTAATGTTACCTTCTCTAAGAGATAGAATGCGGGATATTCCTCTACTTTGTTCATCACTTTTAAGGAAATTGACCAAGAAACACCAGTACCCATTGCCTACCATAACCAAGGAAGCCCAGGAAAAGCTTCTAAACTATAAATACACCCAATCCAATGTGGCTGAACTTGAGGAAATACTGGAGAGGGCACTAGTATTAGCCGATGGCGGGGAAATAAACGCTGAGCATATTTTTACTGGTGTAATCTTGGAAAACCCCGGCATAGCGCTGGATGTACTGCAATTTCCGTCGGTAAACCGGCTAATTAAAAACCGTATATACCCTCGAATACCTCAGGTGGCAGCTAGTTGTGGCCTTTGGATTTTTATACTAGTGGCTTCCGCAACTCAGGGCGGGATTGTGGGAACCCTAGTGTTAGGGGCCGTCTGGTCCATAGGTTGGCCTGCGTTGCTTTTTTCCTCTGCCCTAGCAGGACGTTTCACCTGCTCAATATGCCCCTTTGCAGGCACGGCAGATATGGTTCAAAAACGTTTTAGTTTTAATCGGCCGGTGCCCCGTCTTCTCAAACAATACGATTACATCATTATGTCGTTATTATTTTCTCTTATTTTCTGGGTTGAAGAAGTAAGCAGAATCAGGGAATCTCCTCCGGCCACGGGGTTATTATTGCTCGTTATTACCCTAGGCGCAGTTTTGGCGGCCTTGTATTACCCCAGGCATACCTGGTGTCGGCATATCTGTCCTTTGGGAGGCATGGTTTCCGTTTGTTCCATGGTAGCCCCCTTGGAATTGCGCTCCAAGGCTGAAATATGCCGTCATAAATGCACTACCTTTGACTGTTATAAAGGAAGTAAGGGAGTGGCGGGTTGCCCTTTATTCCAGCACTTATCTTTTGTGGATAACAATGTAGCCTGTAAATTATGTATGAACTGTGTAATAAACTGTCCGCATAGTTCCATTATGCTTAATATTAGACCGCCTGCCAGGGAAATTTGGCTTACCCGCCATGTTAACCGTGGTATGGCCATCTTTGTGCTTATCTTCGGGGCACAATTAATACCAGTATTACTTTATGACAAATACCAATTTATACATAATAGTATCGCTACCTTTTCCATTATTTTTTGGGCGATTGTTTTTGGTACAGGGTTTGCCGGCTGGTGGGCCATACGTAGCCTTTTGACTGAAGAGGAAGCAATGCCCCGAATAAGGTTAGTATTATGCCTGATACCCCTGGTATTGGCCGCGCATTTTGCCTATCAACTACAGTTTCTTCCCATGCTGCCAAGTTTGCTGTTATATTTACACCATTTAATGAATGGTGTGGTGGAAAGTCAGCTAGTATTAATTTCATTATTAAGTTTTTTGAGGATTTTAGTCTTGTCAGCGGGTTTTATAGGGACTTTAATTTGTATAGGAGCATCTCGCAGGGCGTTAACTGCAACGGAAAAAAAGTATTCGGTGCTAACCTTTGCCGGAGCCGTTAGCTACTTACTGACTATTTCGATACTTTTGTTTCGTTAAGGCAAGATTAGGAGAGTAAATATGGTATATCCGTGTATTTACGCTCCGGACTACCTGGTTGGGAGGTGTGACGGTGGAAAGATATCTTGTTGGTAAATATCCAAGATATCAGGAAGTATTGAGAGGAAGTAGCTATGAATAACTATAAAAAACTTTACTTGTCTGAAATTAAACAAAGCTGCATTGGACTTCTTTTCTTGTTTATCCTTGGGATACCGGCATACCTTGTAATTCATCCCCAGGGTTCCTTGAATTACCAGCATTTGTTTGCCCCACTGGGTTTTGGGGTGGTATTGGCTGGCCTTACGGATCTTTTTGTAGTGAAAAAGCTTTTAACACCCTTACGAGACTTACCCGACCCAGAGCATTTCCAAGTTTCTTGTAGGAAAAACCAGGAAGCTTTGATTTACATAAAAAAACTGCCCTTACTATTTTTTTTGAGGATACTATTGGTTCATACCCTTTGTATTGCTATTATACCTGGGGTTACTATGTTTTATATGGCTTCAGGGGGACATGTCTTTACCCCGTCGGAAGCCTTAATATTGATTATCCTAAATATCTATCTTTGTGCCAGTCATTCTCTTTTAAAAATATTTTTGACTGAAAATTTAACCAGACGTTTTTTCTTAGCGTATTTTCAATTTGATAAAATGGATCAACTTTTTTCAACAAGGATAGCCAGAGGATTTACCCTTAAACAAAAAATTATGTTTTCATATATATTATTGGCGGTGGTGCCCTTAATAGTTATAGCAGGGGTGAGCTGGTATAAGCTTGACGTTTCGGACAAGGAAAAAGCGGGGAATAACCTGGCCGCAAATGCTCAGGATATTGCTATGACCGGACTATCCTTCATTCAACAAAATAATTATCAATACTTGCGAATGATGGCACCCCACTTTAATCGACATCTAATCTTAATAAATAACCAAGGAGGTATTTTGTACTCCAACATTTCCGACATCCCATTGAACACGGTAGAAATACTGCAACAAACAAGGCAACACCCTGAAGGTTGGCTGTATTTGCCAGGAAAGAAATTACTTTTGGGTTTTGCTTGGACCAAGGAGAATCAGGCGTTAATAGTACAGGCTGTATATACAAAAGAAGTAGTGAACAGTTCCAATAATATTCAAATAGTGATAGCTTTGTTGGCTGCCATGGGTATTATCTGTGCCACCGCTATAGGTTATTTTTTCTCCGGCTATTTATCCCGGTCGGTGCATCTTTTGGACACAGGCATGGGTAAGATTCAGTCCGGTGATTTTACCACCAGAGTTCATTTCACTGGTACAGACGAATTTAGTTATCTGGCTCTGGGCTTTAATGATATGGCACAGGGGTTGGCCAACCGGGAAACAGTCATAAATGAGCTTACCTTCGGGCTGGAGCAAAAAGTTAAAGATAGAACTAGGGAGTTGGAAGAAGCAATAAAACAATTGCAAATGACTCATAAAATCATTCAAGAAGAACTGGTGTTGGCCCGGAGGGTGCAGCAAAGTTTTCTTCCAGCCAGGGTTCCACTATTACCCGGCTGGAGTATTACAGCTAAGGCTACTCCGGCTAGAGAGGTAGGAGGGGACCTGTACGACTTTATCCCTCTCCAAGACAATTTGCTGGGCATTGCAGTAGGTGATGTAACAGGCAAGGGGATGCCGGCGGCATTAATGATGGTCGTGGGTATGGGTGCATTACATAATGCAACCAAGGGAAAGGTTACTCCTGGGGAGACGCTTAATCTACTAAATAGGTTGCTCATCCCATTGATGCCCCCGCGAATGTTTTTGACTCTGACTTACGTCATTTTAGACCCGGCTAATAAATGTTGTCGTATTGCCAATGCAGGCGGACCGCTGCCACTGCTCTTCAGTCCGGCGGAGAAGAAAGTAAGGTATCTGGATGTATGCGGTTTGCCCTTAGGGGTTTTTGAGGATAGCACATATGAAGAAATTACCATTTCCTTAGCATCTGGTGAGATATTATTTTTCTACAGTGACGGCCTGGTGGAGGCCACTAATGACCAAGGAGAGTTTTGGGGATTTGAACGTTTCGAGGAATTAGTTAAAACAGCCCCGATTGAATTAAACGAGGCAGTGGCTTATTTGCAAAACACGCTGGATATTTTTACTGGTAGTTCTGATCAATATGACGATATTACTCTCGTGGCATTACAGGGACAAGTTGCCAACGGAGGTGAAACAAATTGAAAAATTGGCCGGAGGATACGGTGCTGATAACCTTTCCCAGTGTGCCGGGGTTTGAAAAGATAGCCCTGCAGGGGGCAGGGGAAATGGCTGTAGGATGTGGTTTAAGTCAAAGTAGGGTGATGGACTTGCAAACTGCTCTGGAGGAAGCTTGTATCAACGCCATGGAGCATGGCAATAGTTACATATCCGGTAAACCAGTATCGGTTATTATCAAGAAGTTGCCGGAGGCACTACAAGTTGACGTAGAAGACCAGGATTCCGGTGGGTGGCCGATTACTATAAATGGACAACCTCCCAGCTTGGAGGACCGGTTGGAGGGTAAGTGTACTACCCGGGGGTGGGGTTTTTTTATCATGCAGAAATTGGTGGATAAGGTGGAATTGTTGACGGGAACTCAACATAAAACCATCAGATTGATTATGTATTTTAATTCAACAAAGGATCAATGAAATACTTCAATAATTGGAGGGAGAATGCCCGTGGAAACACAGCTAAATGTAAAGACCAGAGATGCCGGAGGTAAAACTTTAATTTTCGACCTATCAGGAGACCTTACCCGGCAGGGGGAAGAGGAAATGATCTCTTCCTACACCTTGGCGTCTCGCCGGGGTACCATTAAATTTATATATAACTTTGCCCGGGTGGGGGACATTAACAGCACAGGTATTGCTATATTAATTGGTATTATATCAGAAGCAAGGAAAAGTAATAATCAAAAAATTATTGTTTGCAATCTAAACCCCCATTATGAAAAGGTTTTTAAAATGGTGGGACTGCCAAAATATATTGAAATTGTATCTGAAGAAAAGCAAGCGTTGGAAGACAGGGTTTGATACAGTGGTAATCCGGTCTGGAGCAGATTTCCACTCTTGGCATTGGAACTTAGATATTTCGTCTATTCCACCCTTAATATAGACTCCCTCTTATTCTTTCATAAACCTATAATAGATGAGCTAGCAAAAGCAAATAAATAAACCCTTCAGATAGAAGGGTTTATTTATTTCATTCTTCATGAGAAATTCACAACTTTTTCATGAGATGATCGTATCCAAGAGTTACACTAAGGACATGGAAGATCAGTAAACTAAATGAAGCAAAATTGTAGAATGAAGATTAAATTAGGGGGAATATACAATCACGGTAATCGTAGGAACCGCAACCTTAGCAGTAGGGCTTATAGCATTACCAGCTCTCGCTGGAACGACTCAGCAACAAGGCAGCGGATGGATGGGTCAAATGCAAGGCTTCATGCAGCAAACCTTTTCACCAGGTCAACATCAAACTTTAATGGATTCAACGGCCATGCAAGATCTTCATAATTCAACGGGGATGCAGAACGCCATGCAAACAGGGGATGTTAAGGCGATGCAAGATCTCATGAATTCAGACCCGAATGTTAAGGCCCAAATGGGACAAGATAACCTTGATAAGATGAATCAATTCATGAATAATTACGGAGGAAACATGATGAGCAACGGAAGCGGGAATACCAATTCTGGAAGCTCTATGATGAATGGAAGTGGAACAGTAAATACAGGTAGCAACATGATGAATTTCTAACATTAGGAATTGCTGGATCTGAAATCTATTTGATACTACCTTAATTAAGGCAAAGACCTAAAGATTATTTCTAAGTAAAAAAAGGAGCGATTGTTAAAAATGTGTGGTTGCTGTGGAAATTCGAATAAAGGCCATTCTGGGGGAAATACCTTGAATCCCCAAGATGGGATTGTATTAAAAATTGAGGGAATGACTTGTGGACACTGCAAAAGTTCAGTTGAGAAGGCGTTATTGAAAGTCCCTGGAGTTACTCAGGCAGAAGTGGATTTAGCTCATAAACAGGCAGTGGTTATTGGAACCGCTGATCGTACATCCCTTGCAAAAGCCGTTGATGAGGCTGGTTACAGGGTCGTTAATAATTAGTAAGTTTGTTTATGCTTAGGAGAGCACTACTCTATTGAGGGGATCCAGACATTGTGTAACTGGAAGTGGGCCAATTATATAACCTGATAAGGGGGTTGCAACTTGTTTTGTTACAGCCCCTTTTCATTGGGAATTTTGTAAATTCAAGGATTATTCCTCACTTAGTAGATGTATAATCCTCTATTTTAGGATAGCATACCATCGCCTTGATATTAAGAGGGAAAGTTTCTGAGTTAATTCTATCAAACCAATACATAAAGCAGCGATCACTGAAAGACCAGTGACGGATAGATGATAATAAATTTTGCATAACGGAGTGGAAATGGCTCAATGATAGGAAGTGTGAATAGACGAATGACTTTTTCAAATGGTAAGAAAACCTTTTTTGCAATTTCTGGGTTTATGCAGTGGAATCATATAATTATTTTTAAAGAACTGAGGCTAAAACATGCAAATAGTTATTAGAGAAGATAGGGGGACAATTACAATTGTAATAAATGAATTCATAGTAGCAAATAAGGTTGATTCGAAAGAAAGCATTCCTATTGAGTTTTTAAAATACTTGCGTAAAGCGAACATGAAAATTGAAGACGGTGTATTGTTTAATGAATTATGTGATTTGATTGAAAAAAAGCTAATTAAAAATGATTAGCGTTAATGGTTTGTATGGGGGGCAGCGACTGCTCATTTTAGGCGGGCAACAGCAATAGATTAAAAGCGCGTCGTTTTTTTTGCCCAAACATAACGCGTCGGTCATTATGGAGCCTTCTGCAGAAAAAGGGCTCTAACGTTGAGGTTGAAATGGGAATATAATAAAAAATAGTTAAGGCTTGTCTGTTAAAAGGGCATGTCTTAATTTTTTTATTTAATAACGTGCTAAGTGTATAGTTTTAGTACCTTAAGACAACCATTTCTAGTAGGAGATTGTGCATCCTAAAAGTCGGACATTAAAATTAAGGTGGATGCATTCGTAAGTGGAGAGAACTTAAATTATAGATATAGTGGATATAGGATTTAGGATTTAGGAAGGGAGCTGCATCATCATGGAACAACACCTTCTTGTGTTTAAAGAGGTGGCAGAAACCAATAACATTACGTTATCAGCTAAGAATCTCCACATGAGTCAATCCAGTATCAGTTTGCAGATTCAGAGTCTGGAAAACGAGTATGGTGTTCGTTTTTTCGACCGTACCAATAAAGGGGTTACTCTGACCAAAGAGGGTGAAATTTTCTATGCGCGTATTCGAAGTATCTTGGACATTCTTACGAGTTTAAAAGAGGAGATGAGCGTCCGGGCAAAAGATCAGAAAAGACTTAATCAGAGAAGACTTATTTATCTTGGTGCGACTTTAACGATTGGAGAGTATATTCTTCCCAATATTATGGCGTATTTGTCTAAGACCTACCCAGACGTGGACTTCAAAGTAAAGATCAGTAATACGGAGTCGATTGCTCAAGATGTTTCAGAGAAAAAAATGCACATAGCCCTAATCGGGGGGACAGCCCCTCAGCATAAAGACCTTAAGGTGGAGAATTTTTGGAATGACGAATTGGTAGTCGTGATTCCTCATTTTCACCCCTGGGCCTCAAAGAATAGCATTACCTTAGCTGAACTCCCAAATGAGCGTCTGGTGACACGAGAGGAAGGTTCCGGGACTCGCAAGGTGATGGAGATGGCCCTTAAAGAGAGAGGGTTTGATCTGAATCAATTGAATGTAATTATGGAACTAGAAAGTATTCAGGCGATTAAACAAGTGGTCTCGGCAGGACTTGGAATTAGCATTATCTCTTCGTTGACTGTCAGCAGTGAATGCGACCGGAAAATATTCAAGACATTAAAAATTCAAGATGCACTCGTTTATCGGCCTTTCAGTATTCTCACCAATACCCAAACCACCCAGACCAAAGATGAGCACGTCTTAATTAACCTACTCCATGATCACGAGTTGTTATCGGATATTTTAAGAAAGAATTATAATGATTTAGAGAAACACGCTAGTGAGGTTCGTTTGACTCACCCAGCAGTGAGTAATCGGAAAGGGCAGATACATGGGCAAGAACAATGGCAGTGACATTGTTATATCAAACGGATGCCGAGGATAAGATAAAGAAAGGCACAGACCGATTATTAAGGGTCTGTGCTTTTGTTATCTTCCCAAGTACAAAATCAAGTTACGTTTGATTGAAACGATTAGAATACTCGTTTAGCACCAACATAAACCAATTTCCAATAGGGGCCAAAATTATAAATGGTAACACCTTTGGAACTGGAAGAGTTGATGAATTGGCCGTTACCAATATAGATCCCATCATGGTCGACCTTTCCATTTCCGGCTATGGAAAAGAAGACTAAGTCTCCCGGCTGGAGATTATTAAAGTCCACGGAAGCTCCGACCGAGTACTGATCGCGGGAAACTCTTGGTAAAGAAATCCCGTTTTGGGCAAAGACATACTGTACATAACCTGAACAGTCAAAACCTGTCCCAGGAGATGTCCCACCCCATAAATATGAAACACCGATATACTTTTTACCAGTTGCGATAATAGCATTTGCTTTCTCTTGTCGGGATTGGGTATTACTCTTTTGACTTACTTTGGTTGCATAAAGAGAGTTAAGTTGGTTACCAGTAATGGGACCTACGATTC
>NZ_JUEE01000181.1:0-5822 GCF_000802135.1 Desulfosporosinus sp. BICA1-9 | reverse complement strand
ACAGCCCGATACTGCTGCTTGCTGCTGTTTGGCTTGTCAGGAACAGTCATCTCAATCAAGCCAAGTTCCAACGCGGGGCGCAAATAATTGTTGCTGAACGTTGGACGGTGCTTAAGTCCAAGCCGCTCCAAAAGCTCTTTTGCGGACAGCGTTTCGCTGCCTAAGGCAGACATCAGGCGCTCGACTTGATCGGTAACTTTCTCGCGAACTTGTTCGGTTTGCATAAGATCATTTAAAGCATCTCGGATCACGGCGGAGCATAAATTCAACAAAAGCTGTAGAATCCGCCGCTTTGTCGGCAACAGCCAATATGGTGTAATACTCCTGTTGCCGTTCGCGGATTAAAGTCTCCACAGGCAAACAGTTAAAGATTGGTTTCCAGCGACTTAATAAAAGCGTCTGCCACATACGCCCCATACGTCCATTTCCGTCAGCAAACGGATGGATAAATTCGAACTCATAGTGAAACACGCAACTTTTGAGGAGATCAAACACCTCTATTCGTCCAGCATCAGCTTTTTCTTTGAATTTCTGAGTTTACGTATTTCCTCACGCTCAATAGTCTGAACGCTTTTATCCGATACAGGCAAGTCCTCTGGTAGTGTGGCTCCCATTTCGATAATAGCTTTACGTATCTTATCGGCTACATCATAATGTGTGTTATTTGCCTCGATGGCAGTTGATATCTCATCTCGCTTCAGTTTTTCCTCAGTCTGAGAAATTCTGAACAGATTAGCAATCAACTCTGTACTTCCCATATAATCAAGAATTTTTTCATTTTTCTTCAAGCCTTTTTTTGTATGGATGTCTGAGACAGTCATGCCACCATACAAGCCCATATATCCGGCGTTTTGAAAAATCGCAAATTCCTCATCGGTAATTACTCCAGCATTATGTGCTGCTTCAGCAAGAAGCTGATTCCACTGTTTGATATTTCCACGGACAACTAATCGTTTATTATTTTCATCAAGCTGATTAAAGGCATCTTGAACTTCCTGGCGGCGTGTCTGAATAGCGAAATATGTTTGGCCCAAAGCAATTATTTCTTTTCTTGGGTCGCCGTTTTGAACAATCAAATAACATGCATATCGAGTCAACTCATAGTCAATTGTATTTCTTTTCCCACCTTTGCCAATTTCTATCATTTTGTTGACCTCAACAAAATGATCCGAAACCGCGAAACCACTGTTCTTACAGGCAAGTATAGCTCGATCAATAACCTTCTGAAAATTGCGCCATTCCATATAATCTAAGACTTTTGCAAGCTCGCGAGCATACCAAAATTCTGTTCCGTTTTCCCGAATATGCTTTATGCTTTCAAATGTTTTATATTCCTCAGCGTTTAAATTTGACATTTTCAATCCTCCGTACTATGAAAATGAATGACTTCAATCCCTACGTCCTTCACTATCGGGATAACCATTGGAGACCAAACATCTCCTTCATTTCCATATACCCGATAAATTTATAATTGATATTCACCCTCTGACTCTTGCTTCCGTCAGTGTTATCCGTCTTTTCGTATACCACAATCTTCTATATCAGTTCGTTGAGGATTTGCGTATTTAGCTCGGTATAATTTTCGGCTTTGAGCTGCTCGGTTACACCTAGCTGCTGGGCATATTCTCTAACCAACCTGTCAAGCATCTCCCGGGCCTGCATATCAACCTTGTGCCATGGATCCAACTGGATCATACTGGAAACCAATCTACAATCTTTTAGAAATGCAGTGGATTCCTACTTTAGTTGTGAATGGAAAAGGAGCGAAGCCTAAGATTGATATGCTCCCCTAGTAGTAGACAGCTGAAATACAAAAACTTTCCGTTTCACCCTACAACACTAAGCCACAAATCTAAGTTTCTTCAGTAGATCCCTACCTATTAAACTTCTTCAAGAAATTTAACATGTATCTTACCCTCTAGTAGGTCTTCATACTTTTGGGCTGCTTCCTGAAAATAAGCTGAACTCCCATGGGCTTTGAAGGCCTCCTTATCCTTGTACTTTTCAAAGAAGACTATTTCAGTTGGGTCATTCTTTACCACATGGGGTATGTACATCAAACAGTCCTTTTCTTTAGCTAGAACTTCCTTGGCCAATTGAGTACAAATTTCGGTCACTTCGACCTCTTTGCCAGGTTTTACTTTTAAGGTTGCCAGTAACGTCAACAATTCCAAACAACTCCTTTGTTTTTTCACTCAGAACGCTGTGTATTCGCCTTCGGTTAGCGATTTATTGGGTTTAATCTTTAGTAACTATATTCAACACACAGGCAATTTCTCCTTCAAGCGATTACTTCTCCCTCCCCCACACGGAAAAGGAGAGCTCCTTGCGGCTCCCCGCGGATCTGCTCCAGTTCCACACCGATAACTGCTTGCTGGCATAATTCAGGAGTTTTTTGATTTGTTCCCTAGGGGGATTACAACCAGGTGGCCGCTGGACTTAACCCCTCTCGGACTGGGTCGTATCAATTGATAAATTTGTCCTGCATACTTTCAGGCTCTTCGCCATATTTTCAACAATGATACTCGCCGTCTCCCTGTATTTTTCTTTCACCTCCGGATCCGTTCTGTCCAATGCGGTGAGCATCTTCAGCAGCTCATCGTAGGCTTTGATCATGTTATCGCGGTGAATGTTGAATTGTGCTTCCGTCTTGAAGTGAAGAACATTGGACTGCCGGCTAAGATCCCTGGGCCGGCAGTCCAAATCCTCTTTCCCTATTCAGAATCACGGTTTCCATCTTGAATGGTCATGACTTTGAGCCCAGGAAACGGCTCTCCATCCATGAATTCCGCTTCTCCCTCCTGCTGTGCTTTCAAAAGGATATCCATGGCATCTGCAACTTTAGCCGCAAGCTGAAAATACATCATTTTATAATCCGGCATCCTAATATCCCCCCTATTTCAAGCAGCAGCAAGGCTCCGGGTCATGACCCGGTCCTGCCGTCTGCTTTTATAGGGGAAATTAAAAAGCGCATGCTAGGTTTTTTTCACCCTACACATGCGCTATGCTTCGTTACTTGCTGAATCCTAAACACCTAACCTCAATCAACCGGAAGCAAACCGGCTGTGAACAGAAAAGCGGCCCGCGTAACCGGTACGCGAACAGTTCCTTTCCGCTGCCTAGGTCAGGAATAGGCTGATCTCTTGCTGCGTGAAGCCGCACAGTCTGCTCCCTGCCAGACATCCCATTACACTCACTTCACCCGCAGCACAGGCACCTTGCTTGTGCATAAACGGGCAACATTGTATAATAAAAATGTCGTCGTGGACAGCTGGACTGTTACGTGTAGGTGCTCATACCACCTGCTCGTGCCTGGAAGTGCGTCAACACTTTCAGGTCACGGCGACTTTTTAATTTCCACCTATTCCTAATTATAGCTTTTTTGAGGTGAATTGCAAGGTATGGGAGAGGGGTAGCGGGAAAAAACCGTCTTTCCGCTTCGGATCTTTATGGGAAAACAGACCAATTATCAAGAAAAAATATTGTACCAAGAACATATGTTTGATAATATATGATTAACAAATGGACATCCATAGCCTTTGTGAAATAAAATCACTTTGGGTTATTATAGTTAGTTATTCTACTGCAAATGAACGGAGGTAGACGTTATGCAATCAGGGAAAAAGTATCATAAAGTCAGTTTGGCGTCTGCCCCATGGACAATGCATGAGTTTTTTGCAGGAAGCGGCTTAGTTGCTTATGGTTTTAAAGATATGTTCCGTCCTGTTTGGTCAAATGATATTTGCTCTAAGAAAGCTGCCGTCTACAAAGAAAATTTTACAAGCAAGCACTTTGTACTGAATGACATAAAAAACATATCCGGGACTAGTTTGCCTTACGCTCATTTGTCTTGGGCTAGTTTTCCTTGTCAGGATTTGTCCTTGGCAGGCTCCTGGGTGGGATTGACGCGGAACGTAGCGGTCTGGTTTGGGAATGGCTTCGCATATTAGAGGAGATGCCGGAAAAACCGGCGCTTTTATTAATTGAGAACGTTACGGGCTTATTATCTTCAAATACCAGCGCAAACTACATAAAACTTCATTATGCCTTATTGCGATTGGGCTATAAGAGCGGTGCCATCTTGATAAACGCAGCGCTTTTCGTTCCGCAGTCCAGACCAAGGGTTTTTGTGATTGCGATCAGGCAGGACATACCCATCCCTGCTGATTTATGTGACTCCGGGCCTAACTGGTTACATAATCAAGCCGCCGTTACGCTTGGCCGTACTTTGCCCCACCGGATATGGTGGCGCGCCGACAAGCCGCCCGAGCGTAAAAAAAGCCTTGTTGACCTGATTGACTTCAATCTACCCTATGACAAAGATGATGCCTTGAAGCTTATACCACCGCATCATCAGAAAAAGCTGGCTGAATTTGACGAGATTGTGGCAACAGGTTATCGTCGCACAAGGCACGGAAAACAGTGTTTAGAACTCCGTTTTGACGGAATAGCCGGTTGCCTGAGGACGCCGGAAGGCGGTAGCAGTAAACAGTTTTTGATTGTCAAAAAAGATGGAGAGCTGCACGCGAGGCTGCTGTCCCCGCGAGCACAGCCTGTTTGACGGTACAGCACGAAACGCAAAACTTGCAGAGATTATTGGAAAATATAATGCTATTATTGACGAGAAGGAAACAGATCCCAGCCTGCGGATCGAATTTGAAGCGAAGTAGCGTTAGCCCCCCTATTTCAAGCAGCGACAAGACTCTAGGTCATGACCCGGTCTTGCCGTCTGCTTTTATAGAGAAGATTAAAAAGTGCATGCGAGGTTTTTTAAACCCTACACATGCGCTATGCTTCGTTACTTACTGAATCCTAAACACCCCCCCATCAACCAACCGGAAGCAAACCGGCAGGGATGATTCCCCCTCGGCCTCCTGCCCTTCTTTAGCCCCGTCTCTTGAAGAAAATCTACTTTGTTCTACGGTGAGCCTAGATGAGTAACTGGCTAAGACAGGAATATGAATAGTTCTCAACTATTTTGCCCGCCGTTATCTCACTGCGTTTGCTTCAATAAATCCTCTTAGCATTCCGCTAGCACTTCTTGGAGGACCCTGCAAGCAACCAATATTGCCAAAAACAAAAAAGTGCGGGAAGTACCAGTCCCCTGCCGCGTGAAATGCGAGGCGAGCAAAAAGCCTCTGCGACTACCGCTTTATCTGGAACTAATCGCAAACCGCCTGTGGTCCGACTGAAATATGAAACAAGCTATGTCCTTATCTCACGTCATAAATAATTCCCCCGCTAATGCCTCTGCAATAGCCTTTACAGGCACTTCTTTATCGTTTCCATCATGATCTTTGCTTCTATAGAATAAATAAAAAAAACTGTCTCTCGTTTTCTCAGAAGTTAAAATCGTCGATACGTCTTTGATAGATGAAATTAACTTCAGAGATGGAAAAACGATTCGGATTTTTTCCAGATCTTGTTTCAAAAATCCACTTTTAAATTTATTTGCACTAATAATCACAAAATCGAAAAGAATATCATTTTCGGAGGCAATCCTGCTCAGGCAATCAACCCATTTCTCGATTTTTTTCATCCCGTCCATTAAATTTTTATAATCTCTATCAGGAATCGTACTCTTTTTTTCGATTATTTTTCTTTCTTCTCTTTCAATGTGTTCAAGGACTTTTTCATTGATGACAGGTATGGAGAAATAATCAATTAGATACTTCTCAATCTCTTTAAAAGTAATTTCAAATTCATCCAGTTTATTTTTTCCCAATTCATTATCAAAAAGGGCCCTATATTCAGCTTCTGACTTCCAAAGAGGATGTCGCCTGGAGCCTCTGAAAAAATACTCATCCATCAAGTCATCAGAA
>NZ_JUEE01000180.1:0-11172 GCF_000802135.1 Desulfosporosinus sp. BICA1-9 | reverse complement strand
TACACGTTTAGAGCAAGACGTTCCAAAAATCGGCATGGAAAGTACTTCATCAACTTCAGCCCAGCTGTGAGTAACAAAGCAGCCACGTACATGCGGCAAACCATTCGACAGTGGAGGATACATCTGAAACCAGGCTTAAAGTTAGAGGATATCGCTCGTGAGGTAAATCCAGTTCTACAAGGATGGATTAACTATTACGGACGCTTTTACAAATCCCAAATGTACCCAGTACTGCGGCACATGAACAATGCTTTGGTTCAATGGGCTAGGAGAAAATACAAAAAGCTGGAAATCCATAAGACAAGGGCGGAAAACTTTTTGGGAAACATAGCCAAGCGAGAACCCAAACTTTTCGTCCATTGGAAGATGGGAATCAAGCCAACGGCTGGATGATGGGAGCCGTGATGAGCTGAGAGGTTCAAGTCCGGTTCTGAGAGGGCCTGGGCGGTGTGATTCCCCCGGGCTACTCACCTTCTGATTGGCTTGATTGCTCCTAAAGCCTATGCAGTCGACTTGAAACAGAAAATCAAGGAATTCCTGAAAAACGAACTCTGCCTGAGGTTAAGTGACGAGAAAACCAAAATCACACATGCCGCAGATGATGACGTGCCCTTTCTCGGATATATCATCCGCAAGGGCTCTGTCAAACACAGTAAGTTTCAAAGCGACCCTTTTGATCCAACCCTCCGTATCTACATGAATACGGAGGGCATCCTGAAAAAGCTACGTGAAAACGGTATGTGTAAAGGCAACGGTTATCCCATTGGTATCACTCGCCTCCTTAGAGAATCTCCGGAAGAAATCATCAAGTATGGCAACCAGGTACTCCGTGGACTCCTGACTCAGCAACGCGGCTGTGCAAACTTCTACCTGGGCTCCCGCATCCAATACATCGTGCAGTTCTCAATCGCTAAAACTCTGGCGCGCAAATTTGACATCAGCTTAAAGAAAGTGTTCGCCCGGTACGGCAAAGCTCTCTTGGTCAATTACACAAATGCCAAAGGTAAAGCCTGCTCTGTCAGTCTGGCACTGTACAAATCTTTGGCGAGAAAAAACGACTTCTTCGCTAAAATCAAGTCGGCAGTTAATTCATTTGACTTACCAAAGTTTAACTTGATGGACCAGCTTTCCCGTGTATGCTACATCTGCGGCAATCCGCATTCAAATGTCAACATGTATCACCGGAAAACGAAGAAGAAGCTCGACAAGCCCTACGCACCGATTGTCACTGTCATGCTGGACATCAACCGGCGTCAGATACCCCTTTGCGGACACTGCTTTGCTAATGTCGAAGCTGGCAGGTTCCAGCTTAATCAGCTGAAACGACGATAACCCATTTGGAATATGGAGAGCCGTGTGCGGTCAAAGCCGCCTGCACGGTTCGGGAAGGGGCGGGTTACTTTGCTAATCCGCCTATTTCATTATTTTGAATTTAATCTCAGAAGGATACGGCAGGACGGAAAAAGTCCATCCTGCCGCATAGTTTCTAAGATCAAAAAATGATCTGCTTGTTCTTCATTACGAATTGCCGCTTCTATTCGACACTACTTCCCGAAGCGAAAAAGCCTTGCGGCTCTCAGGGCGGCAGCATAAACGGTTTGCCGGTTAAGCAAACACCATAGGAATTTCACCTCTCCCAGGATCTCTGCGAGCCGCCCCCATTGCTTGAGTCTCTGGCTGGACTGAAGTAGCATTATCACTGTCCATTTCATTGCGAAACAGTCCACCACAGACTGTTTTATGACCGGGTGTTTCCGCTCGTCACCTTCGATGCCATCGGTTCGACGGATGAAATTCATCCGCAGGCAGTCTTGGCGCGCCCGTCAACGTCGCTGCCGCTTTTCACACGGCTGGACAGCTCATGTATTTGTGCTGCCGGATATGAAATTTTCAAAGAACAATAGGGGAATAAAAAAAATCCCCTCACTTCTTTAGGAAAAAAAGTGAGGGGTTGGACGGAAAATTTTTTTATTTCTAAAAGTTTTTTTAGCTTGCCAAGAGCCCTGACCTTTCGGTCATGTAACGTCATGCGCGGAATACCAGTTTCCGCAGCCAATTGATGCTCGCTTTTTTCGAGGTAAAACAGCGCTATAATCAGCTGGCGTTCAGCTTCATCTAGCTGCAGCAGACATTGTTCAAGCCTTGTAACCATATCGCGCTGAACAATTTCATCCTCCATGGAATCCTCTGCAGTAGAAATTATGTACCCCACGGAGATGCCTTTCTCATTGCAGCCTTCAAGCGAGATATTGTTATACTCCGCCAGCTTGTCCAGGTACTTCTCCCTGTCCCGGCAGTGGTAATAGGCTTTGTAGACCTCCTTGGCCACTGTGACGCGCGTCCCTCTAACCAATAGGGTATATTTTTTATCATGGTTGTCCATGAAGCTTGTCCTCCATTTCATGATTTTTAAAATCTGGAAATGAAGAACAAGCGGAGGGGAGCGGCATAAAATGGAGCGGCCGGTTTTATATAAAAAAACGCCCATTTGGAAACATGCCAAATGAGCGTTAAGGATGCTGTGTATTTTATTTTTTCGCGCGTTTAGCTCTGCCCGGCAGTTCAGAATCGGGCTTACCGCAAATAGTTTATCGTATGCCATGATGCAAAGAGCATAGATATCCGCGTCATCACGCCAGGCCACTATTCGGTAGCGACTGATAATTTTTTATTACATACTGAGAAAGCATAAAAATAGCCTCCAAACTCGTAAGCTCGGAGGGCTTCGACAGGTATTTAGGCATAGAAAGAGACCCGCTTGGCAGCCAGGCTGTCATAATGCATTTGCATAGTAGACCCTATGACTTTGCGTCCTTACCTTTCGGTAAGTTTGCCTAATATTTCATTTTTTCATAAACACATCATTCTAGATTAATGTGTAATTGAAACGATTATTATGCTGTTATAAGATAATTCATTATCAGCCATTGCAGTATCGGCTTTGTGCATGTAATTTGCGACCCTTATAATTCAAGTCATCTAGATAGATCAACTCTGTCTTAACTTTATATTTTAGAATGCTGATATATTGTTCAGTCACCGGTCGGCGTAACCGAATCTGCTTCCACCATTAAAACAGCTGTAGGTTCTTTTACATAAGGCCGATGCAAAATGCCTTTAGGAATTGTAATACCCTCATGTGTTTGCAGTGTAAGGGTTTTATCTTCAAGTTCAATATGCAATTGACCTTTCACAACAAAGAAAAACTCATCCTCATTATCATGTTTGTGCCAGTGGAATTCACCTTCGTTAAAAACGCCTAGCCTCACTAAACTATCATTCACCTTGCTTAAGGTTTGATTGAACCACTTTTCTTTACATGCATCAATAAGCTCAGGCACTTTTATAAGATCAAGAAAATCGAATTTTGCACCCATATTGATCGCATATTTGTTTTGTTCACTCATAATATCCTCCTTAAATTTTTATTTTTATAGAAGTTTAACTTCCGCATGCCGGTTTATAATCTGCTTTTCATTTAATCACCACGGGGTTTACGGGACTTGCCGTCGCCCAGTGAATCATTAAAGGTGACGCCACATAAAGTCCGTTATACTTACCGTCTTTCTCACAATCTTCAGCCCATTGTTCCAACCAATGTGCCTCTATGAAAACAATGCCAAGATTTCTGCTGAGAGCCGCGTGCATTGCATTATAAATCCCAGTCTCCGGGCAGGGGATCATTTCGTTGCCTAATGTATCTGTTCCAAATACGGAAATTTCCATTTCATAGAACCATCTGATAAGGTTTTCATCATAATTTATACCCGGCTCGGCAAAGTCCTTATAGAAGCTTTCCGGACCTTCATTGAAGAATAGATTGAATATCCCCGTTCTGATCAAGACTATATCGTACTTTTTTATTTCTAGCTTCTGGTAGTCTGCTGTTTCAATCAAATCTTCCAGTGTGATCCTCGTATGCATTTTCAGGTAAGGTACTTTTTTATATCTTGCTATATCCAATAGAACTACGTGCCCGACAATTCCTCTCTCTGCAATGGGCCGGATACTGGCTTTTTTGATCCCTCCAATCGAATTGGCCGCTGCATTGTAGCCGTTCCAGGCTTTATCAGCAAGCCAGGTATGCGCCAGAGCGTCGCAATGAGTTGTTCCATGGCAGTTTACAGTGATAATATCATCTGCATATTCAACACCACCCTTCCCGGCTATGACGGCACCGCTAAGATAATGACTTTTATCACGGCACATCCTATGCAATTCCTTCTCTCTGCCCGGCCAGTTCGGCGCTTTACCAGGGGAATTCAGCGCCATCATCAAAGTGAATGTTCTTCCGGATTCCACTGCTTTGACACCTCTTAAAATCTCACTGTCACTAAGAAAATTCAAGCCTCCTACCTCATCGTTGTCTCCCCATCTCCCCCAATTGTCAGGAAGTCCTTCGAAAAAATCCGCCGTCGCTTTAGACATTCCACACCTCCTTTGGTTGTATGCCGACCATGTTTTTTCAAGATACAATTTGCATTTATCAAATCAACGCTTCCAACTCCCGAATCTATTAACCTCCGGTCGAAACTGATAAGATAGAGGACAAACTGCATTATTTCTCTAGGACTTATTGCTCATAATCCCTTGGAGATAGCTCAAAACACATATCAAGTTTTTCCGGAAAGAAGCTGCATTCATGAATTGATGTGTGAATAATGCACTTCCGATTGTGAAACCCCAAGGCTGGATCTGATTTACAAAATTCAATCTGTCAAAACTGTTGATGCTGCCTGCGATCACCAAAGGGATTTTTACTGAGCGGGAGAATTGTGTAATTAGTTCTGCAGAGTTACCAAAGAAGCGGTAGGCCAGCAGATCAATACCATCCACCCCCAGCCCCTCAAGCCTTTTCGCATCCTCTATAATTTCCTCAATGGAGTTTCCGAGGATAGAGGGACTTCCCCAGACGTCACCACAGAAAGGAAAGTATTTGGTGCTGGAATTTTTGAGGAACTGCGCTACGGATGGAAAATATTTGGTGCCCAACAGGTAATCGATTCCGCATTCTATTGCGAGTTTGGCACCGGCCAGACATTCTTCCTCAGTGTAGCTTACAATTTCCATGTGCGTGACTTTTCCTGCAGCCTTGATTGCTTTTGCAAGGTCCTTCATTTCCTCCACCGGGAGCCCGATATTTTTAAAGCCCCAGTGACAGACCGGCAGGTCGGTGCAGGATTCAAACACCTCCTTTGCATTTGCAACAGTAACATCATTATGTGTGAGCATAACAATAAGCTTCATGCCTTATCCCCCTTTCGTTGACTATCCTTACTTAACTATCCAACAACAATATATAAAAAAGTGAGCTATATGTCAATAATTTGTCGCTCATAACGCTCAAAATTTACAATTTCGGTCATGATAATGATTGAAAGTTTGTCACATCGAGGCAACTATAATCCTCAATTTAAACCAGTTCGCTCAATTATTACGCACATAATAATTGACAAATGAGCGAATGTGAGTTATTTTATAAATAAAAAGCGAAAAAGAGGTACATTATGCGGTCAGACAGATTACAAACACTTCTATCATATATTGATCAACACGAATATGCTTCATTTTCAGAGCTTTGCAAGGAGTTCAAGGTATCGAGCGCCACAATGCGCAGGGACCTGAAAACGCTGGCTCAAAAAGGCTTGATTAAACGCATGCATGGTGCGGTGAAGTCTAAGATTGATGATCAGAAGTATGAGCCTCCATTATCCGAACGTATCAATATGAATATTGATGAGAAACGCCGCATCGCAGAACGGGCGATGGCGGAAATCAAAGACGGCGACAGCATCATCCTGGATTCATCCACTACTGTTTGTGAACTTGCTAAACTGCTTGCCGACAGCAACCTGAATATCACAGTGATGACAAATGATATCGAAATTGCTTATATACTTGCCCCACACCCCATCATAGAATTGATTGCTGTAGGCGGATACATCCGCAAAGGTTACTATACATCGATGGGTTTCTTTGCAGAAAACCTGTGGAAAGAGCTGCATGCAGACAAATTGTTTTTAGGTGTGGATGCGGTTGACCTGAAATATGGAATGATGAATTACCGTATCGAGGAGATGAGCTGTAAAAGGCTGATGATCGAACGCGCAAAGGAGTGCGTGGTGTTGTGCGACCATACCAAGTTTACTTCGTCCGCCGTTCTTCAAATATGTCCGTTTGATAAAGTAGATAAGGTTATCACCGGAACGGAATTGGATTTATCAATCATGAACGATATGCAGAGAATCGGTGTAGAGATTGTACGGGTTTGATTGATCAGCTGTTTGTTTCGGGCTCTCTCAAAAGGGCACTGCAATATCGGTTATAAAAGGAATGCTGTGACAACAGCCAAAGGGGGGAATGTATACATGTATAAAGCTGCGATTATTGCAGATGACTTTTCCAGTGTAACAGACTGTGGCGTACAGTTTGCAAAAAGAGGTCTCTCTACAATAGCAATGGCGGAAATGCCTAAGGGTAAATTCCCTTGCTGCGAGGTCTTGTCAGTGGATACGGACAGTCGTCCACTTCATAAGGAAGCTGCCTACCAAAAGGCAATGGGCGCTTCACTGTACTTGAAGAGGATCGGATGTGAGCGTATTTACAAGTCGGTGGATTCTACTCTGCGCGGGAATTTAGGAGCTGATATTGACGGGGTGATGGATGGGTTCAGTTATCCGATAGCCCTGGTAGCTCCGGCTTTTCCCTACTATGGCAGGACAACCGTTGACGGAGTTCACTACCTGAACGGCATACCCCTGTCGAAGAGCCCTGTTTCACTGGATCCCACCTGCCCGGCTCTGAAATCAGATCTTGTCAGGGTTTTAGACGGACAATCGAAACGCAAGGTTGCCCACATTCCTCTCGTGCAGGTACGTGAACCTTCAGTTATATTCCAGACGAAGATTCGGCAATTGGCTGCCCAAGGGATTGGACTGGTAGTTTTAGATGTCGAATCGGAACAAGACCTTGAAACTATTGCGGCGCATTCTGCAAATCTACCTGATTGCCTGGTTGTAGGTTCTACCGGCCTCTCACAATACATAGCCAGCGCTTGGGGTATAGCCAGGTCCAAAGCATATGCTCCATTTCCAAAGGCTGAAGGCCCTGTAATCACAGTGGCCGCTAGTGTTTCGCCTGTCACAAAGCAGCAGGTGGAGCTATTGATATTGCAGCCGGGAACTCATGCACTCTGCATGCCCTGCTGGCAGCTTGTTGACGGAGGCTGGCAGCAATATGAGGAAGAGGCCAATGCGGCACTGAGAACAGGCAAGGACCTTGTGCTGTACCTGGATTCCACACCGGAGAGCAGAGCAATACTTGATAAAAAAGCGATGCAGCATGGTTGGGATAAAGTCCGCTTAGCGGCTGAGATTGCCGGCGCTATGGGTAACCTTGTCGGAGCTGTTGCTTCCGGCGGTATTCCGGGAGGTATTGTGGCGACAGGGGGAGATGCAGCCAAGGCAGTCTGCCGAGCATTGGGCAACGATGGGATGGAACTGCTGGGGGAAGTGGAGCCTGGCATACCGGCAGGCAGGTTCACCAGCGGCAGGCGCTTGCTTGTTGTTACAAAAGCCGGTGCGTTTGGTACACCTCAGGCGCTCTGTGTTTCCCGGAATTTTCTGAAAGGAGTAGATCATGAATACTTATAAACGACCGATCATTGCCATTACAATGGGGGATGCCGCAGGCATCGGCCCTGAAATAATCGTGAAAGCTCTTTCCTATAAGGAAATATATCGATATTGCAGACCGCTGGTTGTGGGAGACATCAACATGCTTCACCGGGCAGAAGGAATCGTGCATACCGGTCTTTCCATGAAAAAGGTGGAGACCCCAAAAGAGGGTTGCTATAAATTTGGAATGATAGATTGTCTCGATATGGGCCTTTTACCGGATGATCTGCCTTATGGGAAAGTAGATCCCAGGGCAGGCCATGCCGCTTTTCGTTATGTGGAAAAGGCAGTAAACCTCGCATTAGCCGGTGAGGCTGCTGCAATTTGCACAGCACCGCTCAACAAAGAAGCATTACATCAAGGAGGGCATAAATATCCCGGCCATACCGAAATATTAGCCGACCTGACCCACACTGAGCGTTTTGCCATGATGTTCTGCTCCGAACAACTGAATGTCATTCTGGTAACCATTCATGTTGGCCTGCTTGATGCCATAAAGCTTGTGACATCAGAAAGTGTGTATGATACTATCCTATTGGCTAACGAGGCAATGAGCCGAAAGATTACGGAAAGACGGCCTCGTGTTGCAGTATGTGGAATAAATCCCCATGCAGGCGAGCACGGTTTGTTCGGATACGGAGAGGAAGAGGAAAAAATCTTGCCGGCTGTTAAACTAGCGTCAGAAAAGGGCATAGATGTCGTTGGCCCGCTGCCAGCTGATACCGCTTTTTATCTTGCACGGCGAGGTGACTATGACATTGTTGTAGCAATGTATCACGACCAGGGACTGGGCCCAATCAAAGTAATGGGAATCGAAAAAAGTGTAAATATTACTGTGGGTCTCCCTTTTATCAGAACCAGTGTTGACCATGGCACAGCCTTCAATATCGCCGGAACCGGTAAAGCGGATGCACAGAATATGAAAGAAGCTATCAGGCAGGCATGGATTTTAAGCGGTACATCCTGGTAAGTTGTAAAGAAGAAGCTATTATATGTGCCGGAAACAGAAAACAGGAGAGTGTTACTCCTCATATTGAGACAGTAATAGTACCACATATTTTTGCCTTGGGCTGTCAAAGAGCTAAGAGTTCTCTCTGATCAGCAGAGATTATTATTCTTTTTCTGCCGATAAATTTCATAGAGTGAGAGATTCACCTTCATAGTTCACCATGGATCTATCCATAGTTCATGAAAAGGTCAGACCTTCCCCCTGGCGGGAAACTCTGACCTTTTGCAAGTTTATTTGGCATCATCCCGAGCTAGGAAGAACATATTGCTGCTCTTGCCGGCGTTCTCACGCCACTCTGCTCCTTACGCAGGCGACCGCGTTTTTCAAGGTCAGCTATGGCGCGTTTTACCGTACTGCGAGACAGCCTCAGTTCTCTGGCAATGGTACCGATCGCCGGATAGCATTTGCCGTCCTTGTTGGCACGGTCACACAAATACATGAACACGGCCACTACCCTGTGAGCCATCTCCATTATGTTGGCTATTTCATTTTTGTAAATAGGTATGCTTCCTCCCGATATACGCAATACTGGGGTGTATTAAAATATTTTTTATTTTTCATTCATTCCAAAGAATATCCAAAGGTCGACGTAGCAACTGATGCTTAAAAACAGGAATATTGTATTTCTTCCCAAGTATTCTTAGCTGTTCTTTGTAGGCACCCTTTAAGTTATCATGAAATGCAATACCAGCAATACCGCCTTTAATGGACTTTACGCAATTTTCCAGTTTTCCTTGCCCATCTTCACTTTCATATTGTCCTGTTACCAACCAGTGGTTGGGTATTATATGAGATATACCAAAAGCATTGTCTTCCCAAGTCTGTAGTACGGCACTTGCAAAAGCTGGCTCAAAATGCACACCGCCCACGCAAAGCAGGTTTTTCTGTGTTTTACCATTACTATTAAAAACGTTGGTAAGAGCCTGTGCAATAACTTTTGCTGCAGAGTAGTTTGACCAGCTTTGTGGGGTACTCCCAATCTCAATATCAACTAATGGTACTGGAAACTGAGGTATCATATCTGGAGTACCACCATTATTGATCATACCGGACCAGTGAGTTGCTTCCGTGGTAATCCTAAAATCCTCTAATCCGGCATCAATTCGATTTTTCTCCAAGAACCATAATAAATTGTGCATGTAAACAGGATCAACATTACCAAAATAACCGCTATCCACATCTCCTGTAGTATGAACCGATAGGATTCCATCCGGAGCATTTTGCCCCTCATGCCATGTCACAAGGCCCGCCATGTCAAAATCAGAAAAATACCGGTTCATAATTGGCAGATAGTGTCTATAATCATGGCAAACAACTTTATGAGTTTTAACGAAATAGAATTCATTTCCTATATCATCCGAATGTTTTAACACCGGATTATTATCAATATTAATATCTGTCTCATTTAAACTATACATTTCTGATAGTGCATTAAAAACATGCCCTGCAACCGGGTCGATATTTGAGTTCATACAAAAAAAGTAAACTACTTTTTTAGCTGAAGACATTAATTTTCCCTCCTGTTTGATTAACTTAACTATTGAAAAATTATCATTCTACTATCGATTACTAATTTTATCCACCGCCCAAACACTGACTAATATAATTTGTCTTTATAAGCTTTAGCCTTCTCGATTAAAAGGATACTTAAGGAAGCCCCCACTACAATGATAACCAACATATTTATAGGGTACAGCTTCCATTGCAGCATAAAAAACATTGCAACAGCAGCACCTGTAGAAACAAGCCCAATTGCTAAAGCCACCTTCGAGTTTGCCCAGGAGTTAATCCTACCTATTATACTAAGAAACAAAAGTTCGAATAAACCTGCTCCTATACCTATTGATAAAAATGAAATTACTCTGATCATTAACCATAGAGTTGAATCACTCATAAAATTAGTTGCAGTAGTAACTCCCCAAATCCCCAGGAAAATCATCAAGCCCGAAAGCAAAACCAGCAATGAAAAAGGAATGCTGACTATCCGTCCATTTAATTGCAATGATACTCTAATTGATCCAGAGCTGAAGCATGATATTTTTCGCAGTCAATTATTTTTCAATATTATACCAATTAGATGAATCGCTTAAGAAACTATGACTCATTAGCAAAGTTATACCTTAGTCTCACATCACTTTATGAAGACTGATCTGCCTAGAAACTAAATTATCTCACCACAAACAAACCCTAAAGGGGGCCATTAATTATTTTTGAAATTGTCATCCAAACGTTGGATGATTCTAACTTACCAATCTCCACTGGTAATTATTATCGATAACAATTGACGCTATACGGGTTAGATCCAGAACATCCGCTGTACATGCTTTAAAAATAAACTCTAACAAGCCATTGATCCCGAGTACGGCTACTTTTTTCTCTAGAAGCTCACTATGTACTAGCAAAACATTCATAAATCGACCGATTTGCATAAGGTGATGAAATCCTACCATGGCATTCCAATTGTAGGAAAAGCAGTGCTCATATTGA
>NZ_JUEE01000179.1:0-40743 GCF_000802135.1 Desulfosporosinus sp. BICA1-9 | reverse complement strand
TAGGCGGTCATTCGACGTGAGGCATAAGGATTATAAAGCGTATCAAAATTAAGCATCTTACGCATTCCTCCACTACTTGTATTTCTGTATTAGCTTGGCATTAGCCCCTAGTTGAACAATGATTACTCGTCCTTACACAAATCCTATAATCAAGCAACAAACTGTACTCAGTAAGTAGGATAAGAAGGCCACAATTTGGTCTGAGCACCTCTCTATATGATCGAAAAGACCTGTACTATTTTACCATTTTGTTCCACATTTTTAAAGTAGTGCATATTATGTGGTATCACTGGAAGGGAGGAAATTCAAATGGCATTTGATAACGTTGGTGGAGCAGCTTATGGTGGCGGAAAAGGCTTAGGCGCAGGGATCGCCGCAGTTGTAGTCATAATTCTTCTTCTAATCGCAATGGGAATTGTATTTTAATTTAGAAAGGTGGAACTTCTTATGTACGGAATGGGTTATGGTGGAATGACCGGAGCATGTTGTCCTCAACCTGTTGCACCAGTTGCTGCAGCTTGTGGCGGCTATGGTGTTGGCGTAGGCGCAGGTGTAGGAGTAGGCATTATCGCAATCGCTATTTTGATTCTTATCGCATTAGGCGTCATTTTCTAAAATGACGTCTGAGATATCTAATAAATGGAGATACTAATGATTCTGATATAATCTAAGAGGGCTACCACTTCATATGTGGTAGCCTTTAACTAATTTGAATTAGAACCTAATGACATAGTTGTTTCAATCTTTTGACATACTTTTGACAAATATTCTTACTATAATTCAATCATAAGTTAAATCAAATAACAAAAGGAGTGCATAAACCATGAAAAAGTTCAAATCTTACATTGCTGCAGCCACGATCGTGGGACTCTTAGGGGTAACCGGAACAGCCTTCGCTGCCATAACTGGTCAGACTCCAGCAGAAATCACAGCTGGCTTGACTGGAAAAACCGTAGATCAAGTTACCTCGGAAAGAGCTACAGGAAAAACCTATGGTACCATCGCTAGCGAAGCCGGAAAGTTAGACGAGTTCAAAGCTCAGACTCTTGAACAAAAGAAAGCCATCCTTGACCAAAGAGTCAAAGATGGCAACCTCACTCAGGCACAAGCAGATGCTATGCTCAACTCCATAGCGACGAATCAAGCCACCTGCGACGGAACCAGTACTGCCAGATTAGGAAGAAGCATGGGAGCTGGATTTGGTCAAGGGCAAGGAATGGGTCTGGGGCAAGGTCAAAAACGAGGGCAAGGGATGGGCAATGGCTATGGCCAACGTAACGGAGGCGGCTTCGGCGGTGGAATGGGCAGTGCAGCTACACTGAACTAAGCTACCCAATTCATTTAAAAAATACGGCTGGGAGATTATGATGTTCCTGGTTGGAGAAAATGTAACTTAGCCTATACGTTGCCACGTTGGCAGTTAGAGGAAAACAGAGGACAGGTTGCTTGTTTCGGTTGAAACAAGCAACCTGTCCCTCTGTTTCCCTTGGTAAAGATAAGTATATACTACGTTACCACAAGCCAATAACTTTCCAATACGCTAAACCAATCGTAAGATAGACCACAGTTGCTAATAAGGTCACTACAAAACCGATCTTCCACCAAGTTGTTTTTTCCACATAACCTGTACCCATCAGTAAAGGGCCTAATCCATTCCCATAATGTGTTAAAGTCGAAGAAATCACCATGAGAAAAGCAACTAGGAACACAGCTGGATACTTTGGAGCCCCAGTGACTGCTACAAAGCTGAAGATAACCGGTGCAAAGGTGGCGACATAACCGACGAGTGACGGGAAAAAATAGTGAGGAATGATCGCTAACAGCGCGATAATCACAAACGTGCTAAACGTTCCTATTCCCTGGGGTAGGGTACCTTCCATCACACTGGTCAACCACTTAAAAAAACCAAGATTACCAAGTGCTGACGATAAACCAATAATTCCTCCGAACCAGATCAGAATTCCCCAGGTCTCCTTCGAGTCAGCTATATCCTGCCATTGGATCACATCGGTTAGAATCATGATCGTGACCCCGAGGAATGCCACAAGCGTCGTATCAATTTGTGTCATGCTACTAGTGGCCCATAAAACCAAACATAGCATAAAAGTCACTCCAACGATTATTTCCCTTTTTGTGACTGAACCCAAGGCTTTAAGTTGTTCACGGGCCATTCCCCGAACCTCTTCAACAGAAGTTAATTCAGGGGGATACATAATATAGACAATAATTGGAATGAGGACAAAGACGAGGAACCCAGGAACTGCTGCCAGTGTCCACAAGCTCCAGCTCACATTAACTCCTAAAATCTGCGCAGCGAGTTTCATTGAAAGGAGATTCGGACCCATTCCCGTCAGAAACAAACTTCCTGCAACCATATCCATCATATAGAGCAAGACCGTAAGATAAGCGCCTAGCCGACGGGGATTCTCGTAAGGTTTGGAACCGACGACCTCAAATACTCCTTGGGCCAAGGGATAAACCAAGCCTCCCACACGAGCCGGGGCTCCCGGAATCGTCGTTGCCAGCATGAGATCGGTGACCCCAAGAACATACCCTAGTCCGAGACTGCTTTTACCAAATGCTTTGATAAGAATGAGTCCAACGCGTTTTGCCAAGCCACTTTTTTTAAACCCCAGACTCATCATAATAGCCACCACAATCAGCCATACAGTAGTATCTGTATAGCCCACTAAAACATCTTTTATTGGAACGACGAAAAGACCTGCAGCCGTTACTCCGACAAAAATAGCACTTGCCTCCGGAAGTCCTTGCAACATCAGCATGAGAATTGTCCCTGCAAAGATCCCGAATAACTTCCAAGCCTGCACCTCTAAGCCATTTGGAACTGGAATAATAAAGAAGAGGACTGCAAACAAGATGGGGATGAGGATTTTTAGAGTTCGCCCGCTCAATAGGTCATGAGTAGTCGGAACCTTAATGGTCTGGCTCATACATCACTCATCCTTATGATTTTAGTTTTATAACCTTTTGCGAGGTCAAAGCTCAGGATCTAAGCAAAAGATAGTATCCTTGATCAAGCCTAAGCGTGGTTTAATTCGGGGCAAGCTCAAAAACTACGCTATAGTAATTCTCCCCTAACGAAAATTTATCGAAGGTTATTAATCCTTTGCTATTTCCTATTTCTTCTACATACTCTTCAGAAATCCTATGGTCAACGGGTGGCCCCATGGGTGTTTTTCTCTTATGAAACTCAATTATCATAAGCTTACCCTTTGGTTTTAGAATTCGTTTTATCTCATCAAGCATTAATTCTTTATTTTCGATTTCATGAAGTACGGTTATCATGATCGCCATATCACAGCTATGATCATCTAAGGGAAGTATAGTATAGTAGACTCGACCTTCTTGATTTTCAGGTTTTTAATATTGCGCTCAGCCATTCTACTCTTAAGTAATTCTATCATACTATCAGATATTTCAAGTGCATAGATATCATTCTTGCTTATTTCTGTAGCTGGAAAAGTAAATACCCCCGTCCCAGCTCCAATGTCACACAGTATCATGTTTTCTTTAAATCCTGCTTTGATTAATGAATTCTTCGGATTAAGCTCTACTATCCTTATGTGATTTTCAAATTTGAGTGTTTTATCGTTCATTCAACTTATCTCCTTAGTTTAGTTTTGGCCCCATTCTGGGCATTGCGCTTGAAATTTTTCTATACGAGCAGTTATATGATCTAGATTCATTATAACACTTACTGTTTCCATACTTATTTATTGAGATTAGATCTTCGTGAGCACTTTTGCCAACTTGGCGTAATTGACGACAACTCCATCATCCAGATCAATTTCAATCTGCTGGTCGGCGAGATTATGAATCACTTCATCATATTTCTTTAGCTCATCCATCTGTTTGGTTAGGGCTTTCAAGCGTTTTGTCGTTTTGGCCTTTTCAGGTGGAGAGTCTTCAGACACCAGCACTTGTTTTAAGCGCAGACACTCTGCTTCAAGTTTATTTTGCAGGGGGTGTAGATAATCCGTACGTACCCGAGATACCGTATTTCTGTCATAGCGGTGCATATAAACTAGGGCGTTAAAGCCTTGTTCCTTGCCAGATGTGAATAACCAGTAAATCGGCCTTTTCTTATAGATTTGAACATGATTCTTGTAGAATTCCTTGAGAAAATAGCGGCGTATACAATCTTTGCTAGTCTCATTGACCTTTCTGCCTATAGATTCGGCAATGTAGTCGAGATTTGCAGCCATGGTATTCCTGCCAAAGGTGACTTCTACGAACTTCACAAATCGAGTCACAATATCATCCTCAAAATAGGGATCACCTAAGACAGGAAGAATACCATCGTCTTCTGCCTTAAAGACTTTGTATCTTTGTGGATCGAACTTTCCACCGGCGAAGACTAACCCTTCCTCATCGAGAGAATATCTGCCCAGTATACAACCTACGGCATAGGAGATATAGGATTTAATGTCCCGCTCTTGGTCGGCTTTGTTAATGGTTACCTCAGTTTCTTCAATTTCAGGAGTAAGTTCGTCTTGTAAGCCATATGCCTGAATGAATATATTGTTGATCTCTTCTTCTTTGGTTTTTAATGAATTGAAATTTTCTTCCGAGAATGCTGACCATTGATTATAACTTTCTTCAAGAGTGTTAAATTTGTGCCTTACAAAGGGATGACTAATAAAGTCCCAAGAAGTTTCGAAAGAATCCCAGTCATTCTTTGCAAGCCGAATCAATTCTCTCACACTTCTATTATAGTTAGGGTCCTTATAAATATTTTCTATGGAGTTCGGAAGTGGAAGACGAACAACATCTGCTATCTGAAGGTTGATTGTTGGGTTTAATAACTTAAAGATAGTTCTGGCAGGTTTTGAATTCAGACATCCTAAGATAAATAATCGTTTATCTTCATCTGCGAAAACCCCTGGACCACCTGAGTCGTACAAACAACCTTCTGGAATCCATCTCATGCTAAATGGTCCGCTCGTAATATATGAAAAACCTACAGACGGCAGATAATAGTAACTCATATTTACTATAGTTCTCGTATATGATTTATTGATTGTTTTGGCATACGCAATAACTTCCTTACCAGAATCCTCCCAGTTTATTACATGGTCAAGATATCCATACCATTTTCTGTAACCACCACCTTTGCTATATGGAAACCACTTAGCTCTAGATTCTAAAGCTTCTAATTCATTATGAGCCTGTTTAAATATTGTGGTAATCGCTACTTCATGCCAATATCTGAGAAACCGATTATTATCAGATGTTGTCATACCTCTTTTCACTTCAGCAAAATGGTCAAGTGGTATTCCGTGCTCAAATATTGCTAGGATTCTAGGGCTTGCCCAATAAGCAATTGGAGAACCAGGTATTTTTTTAAAGACCCTCTTATCTGCCCTAAACCAATTTGCACGATCATGAAACTTATTTTCCTTGGCTTCTGCTGAATTGTAGTCAACAAGGCGCACATAGGTCCCTATCGCATTTTGGACTAAGCAATTTCTTAACACAAAGGCCGTAGCTTGAACTACTTGTCCACCAATCTCTTCAAACGCTCTGGGACCAAGATGATTCATTGAACTTATTAAAAGATTAGAAAAAATTTTTTCTCGCAACTTCTCCATACTGGATAGAAACATCCAAGAATGTTGAGTAACCATTGAGATATAGCCATTTTTCATGCAATCCTCAAGACACTTTTCAATAAATACCGCGAACAAATCGCTTTTACTATTAGCAAAGTTCTTATCTATATAATCCGACAGCCTGGGGTTCATTCCCTTTCTTCCCATATAAGGCGGATTAGTACATACCACGTGATACTTAGAACCCATGATCTTCACCTGGAGCAGAATCCCAGGCAGCTTTTCCAGGATAATGTCCCGATAGGCTACCTCCAATGAATCCCTTGCCACACTGTTTTTTATTTTATCCAATCTTTGATCCAGAAACTCCAACTCTAGTTCCCGTACATCTAAAATTGAGCCAAATTCCTTAGCATCCCTAAAAGTATTAACTAAATAGGAAATAAGATCTTGCTGACGATTCTGCTCAAGTTTCATTGCCTCCCTATCTACCAGAATCTTTCTTACCTCATCTCCCATCCAGTTACTCTCTTGAATGGCACAGATATTCAGCTTAATATTTTCTTTAAATATCCCTCGGTTCTTACTCCTTGCCTTCATCATGACGGCAAAGGATGCCAATTGAGCGGCACGGTCATCGATATCTAAACCATAAAGGTTATTTTCCAGAATCAACTTGGGAACATCCGCTTCCATATATCCGTAACTCGTATAGATTTCATACAGTAACTCAAAGGCATAGACAAGAATATGCCCTGATCCACAGCAAGGGTCTAAGACTTTAATATCTAATGGATTAAGGTCAGGATTTATTAGTGTTTCGAGTTCTCGTTGCACCTCGGGTTCTTGGGCAGCTTCCTCAATGTAATACTTCCACTGACCTTTCAGATCCTGATTGGGGTGGGATTCCAGCCACAGTCTGCCCAAGGAGTTCTCCACCATGTATTGGACAATCCATTTCGGCGTAAACAGTTGAGTAGCTGCCGGGATATTTTCCTTGGTAATTTTCTTATTATTCTTCAGATCGGCAAAGACTTTATCCTTCTTCTCAGAAATGTAATACTGATGTAGCCAACTGATTACCTCGACTTCTTTCCAATCTTCCTCAGGGATGGCAGTCACTAACTCTCGGATGACAGACCCATCCTTTAATAGATTGTTGGGAAAGATCAGTTCGGTATAATCTGATATCGTCTCAAACATAAAGGGCAAAAACTCATTTAACTCATTGCATTGGTGAATAATAACATCCGGTTCCACACTATTTGGATCGATAGAGGGCAAGACCCGCCCTCCTTTGGGCAGGTAGTCGTTGACCTCCATGAAACGCAAGGCAATAAAACGGTTAAACCATGTGTAGGCAATCTCAGCGATGACCTGGTCATAGCCTTTTTGCTCAATTTCCTTGATCAGCTTATCCCGTTGTAGCTTAAGGGCTTTTTCTTGAGGAATATCGCTAAGGATGATATGACTCATTTCTTGCTTGAATTCTGTAAAACTCTGTGCTGTAATGCCTATTTGAAATGCCTTTTGCCTGACTTGCTCGGTCAGCTTCTTTTGCGCATTGACGGCATAATTTTTTAGGGCTAATTTATCCAAAAGTGCGCCTCCTACTATAACAAGCCTAAAACTTCGCTTAGCACGAATATCGCTCTAGTTTATGGGCAAGACGGCAATGCTCCACTATAGTAATCCCTTTTCCGCACAACTAACATAGGCTTCTCCTGCAGCAATAATGTGGTCCAGCACGGATATAGAAATTTGTTCTAAAGCAACTTGAATTCTTTTCGTCACTTCAATATCTTGCGGCGAAGGAGTTGGATTCCCTCCAGGATGGTTATGTGCAAGAATGACACTGTGAGCTTTATGTCGCAAGGCCGTTTCCACAATGACCCTTGGGTAAACTGATGCTTGGTCAATTGTCCCCTCATGGACAAGCGCCGGATATATCACGTTATGTCGGGCATCCAGACAGATCACATAAAAAACTTCATAGGTTCTTCCCGCACAGAGTGTTAAGACATACTCCCCTGCTTTGGCGGTGCTATTGAGGGTAGGTCTTGTTCCCCAACGATCTTTCAGATAAATTCGAGCCAAAGAAGGCATAAAAGCTAACAAAATAGCAGAGTTTTCTCCCAAACCCGGAGTCTTAGCCAGATCCTTAGGGTCAGCTTCCAAAACTCCAGACAAAGAACCATATTTATTAATCAAAGAATGAGCGAGTTCGTTAGTATCCTTTCTTGGTATGGCATAAAACAACAGAAGTTCTAAAATTTGATGATCTTCGAAACCATCTAATCCTTCTTCAAGAAATCTATTTTTCAATCTGTTTCTGTGTCCTTGATGCATGGATTAACGCCATTCCTTTCGTTTTATGGTCAAGTTCTATCCCTTTCGGTATTTCTACACTTTTCCAGATTAACCTGCTTTTGTGTTTAATTTATCTTATCTTCTTGTCTAGAGAACCACTAAATTCATATAGAAAACAACAATAGAGCCCTTCAGGGCTCTTGGGTAATTATATCGTTATTAATTCATCTTAATTCTTGTAGCCTGCTACAAGTTATTCTAGATCGCGAAATTTAAAGGGCGGATACGAGAAACTATAGTATTACTTTACTTCTGCTTTGAAACCGATAATTAGCTCGCTGTTCCTTACAACTAGGGGACGGATAATTGCTTTTGGATTTGACGAGAGAAAACTTGCTACAGCCGATTCGTTATACTCCTCAAGTTCTTTTCCAAGTTCCTTATATGTTTTGCTCTTTTTGTTGAGCAGACTCTGAACGGGAATCCCCCCAAGATTAGCTAAGTCAGTAAGTTCTTCAACCGAGAGAGGGCTTTTCACAATGTTCCGATATTCAAACTCCACATTCTGTTGCAGAAGACCCGCTTCTGCTTTACGGCAAGTCGTTCACTGGGGAAAACAATAAAATGTCAGCATTTTTCCTCCTTCTGTGGGTTAACTGTTGGCGTTTATTCGAAGAACCACACTTATGGTCGGATGTGGTTGATGTAGTCAATTATTTAGCGTAAGCACCCCCATTGGCAAAAGCTTTCGGGGCGCTTAAGCATATGTTATGCTTCTACCTTAAAAATTAAGTCGTCCAGAGCACGCTTCGGCACATGATGAATTCCTTGCTGATCTCTCCAATACTTAATGTCTCCAGATTCATTCACTTCCTCTATGACCACCACTTCTTTAGGTTTCCCTAAAGCAATCACCGTCGCGATGGCAAAATGCTCAGGTAAGTGTAGTTCTTGGGCTAGGGCGACACGATCAATGGAATTGAATTGGCATCCTCCTAACCCTTTTTCTGTGGCACCTAACAAGATGCTCTGAACGGCAATCCCATGATCCCAAAAGAAACCTTTGCTAATACTCTGATCATGAAGCACGACCACATAGGCACTTGGCCTCTCTCCTTCTTCTGGTCCATCCCAATCTTTATAGTAACCAGCCCATTTTAGTGTTTTGAAAATCCGCTTATTTGTTTCGAGTGTCTGGGATAAAACGAACTTTAGAGACTGGAGGTTCCCACCCGTTGAAGAAAGTCTTGCTAGATCAATGAGTTCTCTTAAGGTCTCCTGGCTTACCTCTACGTCCTGATAAAATCGACGATAGGTTCGGTTTTTAGCAATAAGTTCACGAATCATCATTATATCCCTCCTCGTATTTAGTATATCTTCTAGTGTGAAAAAGACCATAGCTAAGTTTGTTCTAATTTACTTCACTGCAGCAATTGGTTTACACCAAATTAGATACCAAAAATAAGATCCCTCAGGCAGATTTGTACCTGTAGACTCTTATTGGATTGGATGACTTCATATTTCGCCTTGACATCAATCTTCTTGAAATTTTAAGCCTACAAATTTTTCTTTACCTTAACGGCAGTCCCGTAAACAAGTATTTCTGCTGCCCCCTGCATTACATTTGAGGTTGCAAAGCGAATATTAATAATGGCATGAGCTCCCAGATTTTCGGCCTCCGATACCATTTTGCCGGTAGATATTTGTCGGGATTCGTCGAGCATTTTACTGTATTCTTTTAATTCTCCACCGACAATTTGTCTAAAAGCAGCTAATATGTCTTTTCCCACATGCTTCGCTCTGATGGTACTTCCTTTAACTAATCCCAAGGACTCAGTTATTTCATAACCCGGTAGATAGTCAATATTTATTAAGATCATTTTTTTCGCCCTCCTTATCTTTAATTCTCTCCTTGATTAGTAGTATTAACAACAGTCCAGCGCTTATCACACCTAGAACGATAGCTACAATTACAATAATTGGAATCAATGAAGGAGAAATAAAAGCCATACCCATTATTCCAAAAAAGTACAAAGCTATACAGAAAACCAGTACCCAACTTAGGAGTTTAATCATCTATTTCCCCCCTTACTGCGGATCATCTCTATTGTTCTTCATTATAGCATGTCATATTCAAGGTGTACTCTATACTTAATAATTTTGCGTTAGGGAAATTGCCCAGTGACGAGTTCATTGCCTACTTTAATTTTTCTGTTTTTTCCTGCATATATAAACACTGCTAAGGTGATCTAGCGTATTTTCGCTCCAAAAGGGATGAGCCCAAGTGTAGCAAATTTAAAATGCTGAAGTCCAAAGGGTATACCTATAATTGTTAGACAAAAAATAGCACCGATAACGAGATGAGCAATAGCAAACTCCCACCCGAATACAACGAGCCAGATAATGTTAAAAATTAATCCTCCTGCCCCGAAATGTCCGAGTTCTATTTCTTTTCCAAAAGGCCACAAGACAAACTTCGAAATCTTAAAACATTGAACACCAAAAGGTATGCCAATTATTGTTACACACAGGATTAACCCTGCTAAAAGCCAAATAATCGAGGCAATGATCCCTCCAAATAATAGCCAAATGAGATTCCCAATGAGATTCATGGTCTTCCTCCATTTCCTTATACTCTACTATATACTCTATACTTTCTATTCTGGTTTATAGTGCAAAGTTCATTCTTCTTACCTCATACCCTTACCCTTACCCTTACCCAGTATGGTAGTGATAAATGATAATCTATGGTGTTTAAATAAGTGCCATAATTACTCACTTCGGAGCTTAATGTCTGGAGGTGATCTTTTGAAACATCACCAAGAGCCCAACGCAAAGTCTATAGATTGAATCAATATTAAGATTATCTTCCGCTGTCGTATCAAAAAAAACATTGAGTTTGGATTCTAGATCCTCTTCTGGCTTGGTATAACAAATAAGAATTGGTAGCTTTGGCAGAGGGTGCAATACAAGGGAAATATCAGAGGTGAAAGTTGTTTCCACAGGCTTGCCGTTAAAAATATAAATCATGTCCTCAATAAGATCCGGATGGGTATCTGTAAGTTGTTTTAAAGGTTTTTCAAACCTTTGTTCAAAAAAGGCATCCCATACGGTCTCATTACTAAGTTCCCTGAAAGAAACCCATTTTCCGGAAAGCTCTTTTCCTGCACTATCAATAATATAATTGAGTAGGGGAACCATTACCCAGACATTGTTATGGCATTCCGTTATAATAGTTCCCTCCGAACTGACCGTGAAGTCCTTTCCAAGGCACTTAATGGTCAAATCATCTCCAGAAAGCCTAGCCCCCAATCGTTCTACAGATGCAGAGAAATCTACTGTGACAATCTCTCTTTTCAACGGTTCGAGTACTTGCTTCAGTTGCTCTTCTGGAGTCATTTGTTTAATAATTTTCCCATCAAGTTCCTCAATGATCCTGCTTTCCAGATGAGGGCACTCAGCGAGACGTTTTTGCCCCTTTATCACCGCAGCAGCAAACGCCAGGCAGGTTGCCACCTCACACTCTTTGCAATTTGATTTTGGGAGTAACTTGTAGATTTCCAGTGGATTATCTAGTTGTGACATATACATTTCCCCTTCCTGTAGGATATTAATTCAAAAGTAATAAACTAGAGAGTTGGACCTCGCACATAATTCTTCCTTAATCTAGATTCTCTATTAACTCTCTTTTTCCTTTCTTGATAGAACTTATTTCAATCTTCTTAAGTACTTTAACCAGAATATTTAATCTAACCTCGGACAAGTTCCTTGCCTAAATGCTATGCTCAAACCATCTACTTTGAAAGAGGTTAAAGTCGTTATGAATGGGCAATCCTGACTCTCTTGAGCCCCGGTTATCCACCTTCTCCGAGCCCTACAAAGCCTGTACGGCCGCTAAACTCTTCTTGAATGAAGCAGTAAATCTGATTATGCAAAATCATCGCCATTTTGTCTAACCTCAAGAAGCCCTAGAAGCCAACAGTAGATTACTGGCTTCCAGGGCTTCTTTGTTATGATTGATTAAGGGCCTAGCTCAAAGGCATCTGGGCCTGCATGGCCAGCATTAGCCGCCTTTCAACGTCTTGCCAGTTCACTAATTGCCACCAAGCTGTTACGTAATCTTTGCGTTTGTTCTGGTAATCTAGGTAATAAGCATGCTCCCAGACATCCAGGACAAGTATGGGAATACCACCCGCTTGAAATAAATCCTGATGCTTTTCAATGGTTAGAATTTCTAATCTTCCCCAGGCCGGTTGCCATACAAGCAAGGCCCATCCGGATGCTTCAACATTGATTGCGGCTTCTGTAAACTGTTCCCCAAAAATAGCCAGACTATCAAAATAGCTCATGATATGTTTGATCGTTTGCGCCCCGGGGGTCTCCCACCTGTTTCCCAAGGGAGCCATTGAAGTCCAATAAATACTATGTAAAATATGCCCTGACCCGTGAAAAGCGAGTTCCCTTTCCCAATGTTTGATTAAGGAAAAATCCCGTTTTCGCCTTGCCTCGCTCAGTTTAAGTTCAGCTTTGTTCAAACCTTCCACATAAGCCTTATGATGTAGGTCATGGTGAATTTGTAATAATCTAGAACTGATCACAGGCTCAAGAGCATTATACGCATAAGCAAGCTTAGGTAACTGATGTTGCCCCATTGGCACTATCATAGAATGCATATAAATTAGACCCTCCTTCACACTCTCCAATTACTTGGTTCAATAATTGGTAGTCTTCCATTCTAGTTATAGATTATTACGTGGTCACAACGTTAGAACCGGAGCGTTGCTTGCCCTACAGACTAATCCTATTACATAGTCATTATTGTCTGAAGTATCGGTAATCCATAATAAACAAGGGCAATAATAATCGCTATAGTAATCGCCAATTTAAATAACTTTTTTAGAATAAAGCCCACAGCAGCGATTCCTAAACCTAGCATCAGTATTTCTTGTAACCCTAGCCCAGCGGTAAAAGTCTCCATAAATTCCCCTCTCTCCTATTGCTCTTAATCTTTAATCTTTAATCTTTTAGCATTTAGCATTTATACTCCACAATCATAACACGCGCTTCAAAAAGAAGAAATAAGCGGTAAAACACATGAAACAGTGAAATTGACCCCTTGGTTCGCTACCCTAAGTCATTCGCAAGTTGAAGTAGACTCATGGGGGTTCCAACGTCTAACCTCCCTAATTCAGGACTGCCGAGAATCCGGGCATTTTCATGAGTCGCCATACGGTAGACTTCGAGCTTCGGGATTCCTGCTTGAATCATCCAGTCTATCTCATCATACAGGCTCTCAGCGTGAGGTACTTTATAAGCACCGGCATCTGTGCCAACACCTAATCGGACGTTTAAATGATAGGCCTCTTGAATTTTAGTAAGTTGTGCCTCCTGAATCCTTTTCAAAGTGTTGATTTCATGGGCAGAGTAACGATCATTTGGATATTTTAAGAGATTTCCGATCGGTGCAACCGTTGGGACCCAAGCAATTCCTTTTTCTCTCATCCGCTCAAGTTGTCTGGTCGTCATATAATATCCGTGTTCGATGGAATCGACCCCAGCTGTGATAGCCATCGAAATTCCCTCATCCCCACTGGCATGTGCCATGACAGGTGTTCCAAGTCTATGTGCTGCATTTACCAACTCTTTTAAATCCGCAACCGACCACTGAGTTGGACCCACCTTCTGATAATCATCAAAGCGGATCAGTCCAGTCACAACTACTTTAAGTTGGTCTAGGCCTTGGTCGAAGAAGTCCCTCTCCTTTGCCTGCCACTCTAAAATATCCTTAAAGCCACGACCAAGAAAACGACCATACATTCCTACTCGGTTCACAGCCTCATGCACTGAAATGACCTTAGGTCCTGGCCAAACTCCTTCATTGACCCTGTTTTTGGCGAGCCATGAAAAGCCAGGTAAATCGCCGCCATCTCGAATAGCCACAATTCCCCTTTCTAGATAGTGCCTCAAAAATCCTTGCATATTTTCCTCGATCAAGCAAGGCTGTGCCCAATTCTCCAAGCACTGATAAAAATCAAGGCTGTCTAACGCTAAATGCACATGGGCATCTATCCATCCAGGCAAGAGAAAATAGGAATCCCAACGCAGTATACTATTAGGATAACTCTCTAAAAGATTCAATGGCTCAATTGAGTTAACCTTGCCTTCCTTCCATGTTAAAATAGTGGGCTGTGAGCATAAACCTAGTTCCTGGCTCCAATACCCTGCGACGACTGCTTCTCCCTCATCAGGAATCTCTAAGATTTTTTGTATTGCACTGCACGAAATATACATCGCCCTATACCTCAAGCGTGTATTTCAAGGTTTTTGTTACAACATCCATATCCATAATCTGCTTCCTTTCCAGAGTGTATCATTTTGAGTTAAATAATCTTCAACGGGTCGCAGCATTGCCCTCATCGGGTATAAATGAGCCGAGTAAAGTACAGAGTACTATTGATACCTTTAAATATCTTTAGATTTGTCAGTCTATAGACACTGAATACGTTTGGTTTCTAGACCATAATATTTTAACACCAAATTCCTGGCTGAAAGGATTGATAATTATTAAAAGCAACCATACCCTACCCAGAGAAACGGTACGTCGTTATGAGCAACTTAGCCCTTTTGAACTGAAGGACAAATTAATTAGCCTCGCCAATAAACATGGAGATACAAGCATCTGGTCAATGCTCAATGCTGGCAGAGGCAATCCGAACTGGACAGCAGCAACACCCCGAGAAGGGTTCTTTACTTTAGGGCAATTTGCTATAGATGAAACTCGTAACGTTTGGCAAGATAAAGACCTTGCTGGCATGCCTAAAACCGAAGGCCTTGCGGAACGTTTGAAAGAATATCTAGAAGAGCATCACGATGCACCAGGAGTCGATTTTCTCAAAGACGTCCTTGATTATGGCTCAATCACTTGGGGATTTAACCCAAATGCCTGGATACATGAGCTCGTGGATGGCATTCTCGGCGATAACTACCCGGTACCAGATCGCATGCTGGTTCACCTTGAACAGGTTGTGCATGATTATCTTATTCAAGAAATGTGTAATAACCAATCTCCACCCGGCAAATACGACCTGTTCGCTGTTGAAGGCGGGACCGCCGCCATGTGTTATATTTTTGACTCGCTAATTGCCAATAAGTTACTTTCGATGGGTGACAAAATTGCACTAATGGTCCCTACTTTTACCCCCTATCTTGAGATTCCCCATTTAACGCGTTATAATTTTGAAATTCTTCGAATTAATGCTCTGGAAATGGACGAGAGAGGGGTTCACACTTGGCAATATACCAATTCCGAGCTCGATAAACTTGCTAATTCCAGTATAAAAGCTTTATATGTTGTTAACCCAAGCAATCCACCCTCAGTAGCCATACGAAACGAATCAAAAAACCGTATCATAGAGGTGGTTAAGAAGCAAAATCCAAACCTAATGATTATTACGGATGATGTCTATGGTACCTTTGTTGATAATTTCCGTTCTCTAATGGCTGAATTACCATATAATACACTTGGAGTTTACTCCTTCTCCAAGTATTTTGGGGCTACAGGTTGGCGACTGGGAGTCATCGCCGTTCATCAAGACAATATCTTTGACCAATTGGTAAGGGATCTGCCACGTGACAAAGCGGATGCCTTAGCTGAGCGTTATGGAATAATAACTTTATACCCGGAACGACTTCGATTTATCGACCGAATGGTGGCGGACAGTCGCCAGGTTGCCCTGAATCATACAGCGGGTCTATCTACGCCTCAGCAAGTTCAAATGGGACTATTTGCCCTCTTTGCCTTACTGGATCGGGAGAATCGTTACAAGAAATTAACTCAGGGGATTTGTCAACACCGACAAAAATTATTATACGAGGGCTTTGGACTAGAGTTGCGCACAGATCGGTTTGACGCGGCGTATTACAGTCAAATCGATTTATTGGTGTGGGCCAAAATTAAGTACGGCAATGAGTTCTGTGACTATTTAGAAGCTAACTATGAGCCTACTGATTTCCTTTTTCGTTTAGCAGAGGAATCTTCGATTGTGCTTCTTAACGGCAGCGGATTTGGCGGGCCAAAGTGGTCCATCAGGACTTCTCTTGCCAACTTAAATGACGAAGCTTATCGACAAATCGGTGAAACTGTTCAAAAAACCTTTGAAGAATACGCGACATCTTGGCGAGCATTTAAGGACTCGAAAGAGTAAACGCCCTGGACTAAACAATCATAAGCCTTTCAACCTTCGGACCGCTATTTCTCCCATCAAAGCATAACCCTCGATACTAGGATGGACGTCATCAACGAATAGTTGCGCACTCTGACCGACCTTTATCCTGTTTAGAAATGGAGAATAAAAATCTATTAAACTAATGCCTTTTTCAACCGCATAGCTGTTCAACCAATTCCGGTATTCAGTCAGGAATTGTTCTTCTTCTGGTAATAAGGACGGAGTAGGTAACCCTAAAATAGGGATCATCCCGTTGTGCCTACAATATTTCTCCATTACCTTAAAATTCGAGCTTACACTTTCCAGGGGGATCCTTTCGTAAGCATCATTAGCACCACCAAGAATAATAACATGGGTCGGAGCATACTCAAGTACATCCCGGCGGAAACGCGCACACATGCCGCTTGTGAAATCCCCGCAAATCCCTTGGTTTATCACATGGCATTTCAGTTCTTGAGCTAAATGTTCCACCCAAGACTCCTGCTTACTAAAGGGATACCCTTCAGTAATTGAATCTCCAATCGCAACTATTTTCATTGTATTTTTCATACCACCTTATTTTAGTTGTCTTCTAAGCCCAGCGAGCAGTTGATACTGTATTTATTATAACTTACCTGTATTCTTTAGGAAACTAATTACAAATCTTCTAAAGATAAACCCATAATTTGTTCAAAGGAAATGCCAATCCTAATTAAATAATACATGTACAAGACAAGGCTAGAAGCGATAATACGCTTCTAGCCTTGTCTTGTACCTTATAGTCGGATTATATTAGGCTTTATCATTCGTAATAACCTCAAATCAGCCATTAATCGAGAATTTCTAGATCATCTGGACTTTTATCCTTGGTTGGAATTATTGAGTCTCGTTCTTTCTCTGTTGTATTGGAGATGGGAGAATCTTTACGAGCATGAGTCGAGTTCGTTTCAGCGACTTGTTTAGATATTTTATTCTGCTTATGGTTCAAAGTTCTTCCTCCTTTTCTGCTCTTAGAATATAAACGCTATGGCAAAACTCAGTTTCTACCTAGAACCTCTTTGACCTTAATATAATAAGTATGTTAATAAAGCTGCTTAATTATGTAATTTCAAAGACAATACACCTATCCCCGTGGTCTGCTTTCTGTCCAGAAAGCCATAATCTACTGGCCCATTGACGATCTTCTCAATCGTCGATGGGCCTTCTGCATCAAGGACAATAACGTCCCATTAAAATGATTCTTCCCTTGCCGCTGTTTTAATACTTCCATACGAGGTATCATCGATTCTAATCTTTTAATCAATCAGACTCCACCTCAAATTCGAATGGCAGTATCGCCTTCTCATAACATTTAAAGAGCTCCAACCCTGGAATATTCAGCCCGAGGTCTACTTCACCTACTAAAGTAAATCCGCACTTTTCATATAGTTTAATAGCAGGGTGATTGTTCACCGATACATCAAGCCGAATAGCTTTCATTCTTTTCTTGTATGTCAAATCTACCGCAAACTTCATAAGCATCATTGCAATCCCACACCCGAAATAGTCCGGATGTACAGCGAGGGTATGTACGACAATTATCTCATTATTCTCAGCATTTACAGTCCACTGCAGCTTTTTGTAGGCCTCGTATTGGCAGTGATTAAGGATAATTGAACCGATAACACGGTCATTATCCTTAATGACATAGAGCGTATTAGTGGTAATTCCTTCAATAGCTGTTTCCTCATTAGGGTAAACATGCTTTTTCCACGAGGGATAATTTACACCTTTTTCAAGGGTAGTATTGAGTTCATTATAAAGACTTATTATTTTTGACAAATCGGCATTCTTTCCTTCTGTTATTGTAAATCCACTCGTTCTCATTTTCTCCCAGCCTCCTCTGATGATGGCTCATTTATCAACAAAAGAATCATAATCCTAACAGCATACTTTATGCAACTATTTTGCCTAGAAAATGAACGACCTGCCCTTTGTTTAACGATACGAATTCCGTGCCACTGTCAGGCATAGCATAATGTATGTGTAGCAAATCAGACAATTGAACTATATCGGACCTTAGTCAAGGAGTAGGAAGACTCTATTCTAAAAGTAAAAAGAGGCCGCGTTCGCGGCCTCTTACCTACAACCTATTTATTAAATCCCGTATAAATGTGGACGGCATCTCTTAAAAATTCTGCGGCACCTGGTTGTTTTTCATCATAATATGCCGTAAATCTCGGATCGTCGACATACATCTGAGCTAGTCCAGCGTGTGCTTCTTTCGAGTAGCTATCCCAATAAAAACACAACCACTGGCGATGGAGTTCAGCTGTTTTTTGGGCTAATTCACCAGCAGGATCCCCTGTTTTAAACGCAGCATGAAGGGTTTCGATAACCTCTGCAGCAAGCTTCGTCACCTCATCATATTGCTCTTGCGACATTCCTTTAACTTTTTGATTCGACTTATTAACCGTCTCATTCCCATATTTTTCACGGATCTCTTTGCCGTACTTAGCCTCATTGTCATCTACAAGCTTTTGTTTAAAGCCTTCAAACTTTTCTTTATCCTTCATATTAATTCTCCCTTCGGTAAGCACAATGGTCTTTTCTACATTGGAAATCAACGTCTCCAATTGCTCTCGTTTATCAAGAAGCTTCTCACGGTGTTCTCTCAGTGCCTGTACTCCGTTAAACGATGGCGCGGTTACAATATCTTTAATGCTTTCTAAGCTCACATCAAGCTCTCGATAAAAAAGAATCTGTTGCAACCGATCAACCTCAGCTTGCCCATAAATTCGATACCCTGACGAGTTAATTCTTGCCGGCTTAAGAATTCCTATTTCATCATAATATCTCAGAGTTCGGCTGCTGACCCCTGCCATCTGAGCTAACTTTTGCACTGTGTATTCCATGTGTTTCACCTCCTGACAAAAATAACTATACACCTTTACGCTACGTCAATGTAAATAGGTATTTTTTTAATGTTTTTTCAAACTGCGATAATAGCATATTACCGAAGTAATAAAGGCTGCCAAAATCTTTATAAGAAGATCGCTGGAGGTGTCTTCAAGTCCACCCTTAACCATATTTGCTTTAAAGAAGTAATCCCCTATAAACTCGAACATCTCCCATAAAGTACCTAAGGAAACTGAAAAGCTAAATGCAAATACTAGATTAAAAAGTATAAACCTCTGTTCACTAGTTTCTGGTTCCTTTCGGATAGTCCCTTTAATTAAATATAAGGCAATGATAACCGCAAAGCTCCCGAATATTGCGTGAAGAAATAAATCCCACCACCAAAGGTATAAATAGAATTTCTTAATTTCGCCCAAGTATTGAGCAAGAAAGATAAATATTAACATTATGGTTTGAAAGCTTGAAGGAAGTACTAGATTTTTTATATTTGCAATACGAGTAATTAGAAAAGGAAGAATGAGACATGCCATAGCAAGTAATGTCAAAGCTACATTCTTCCATTGACTTGTTGCAATACTAACGATAGCTGTAAGTATTAGAATTATCTCAAACAAGACAGCTATTCCGATAGAAAGCTTACTGTTTTGATTTTTCATTTAGCATATACTCCTTTAACTGTGCCTCACCTTGACAATATCTCTCAAGATTTATCGTGCCCTGAAAAAGCAAATACTAGAAGAGGTAACTACCTCAACTATCATTTGTAGGTCAATACTGTGGGGTTGATCATAATGAGCACAATTTAAGGATGTCTGTGATTAATCTCAAGAGATACAGAAAAGTCCGTCACCACCCGGTAACGGACCCTGCTAAGTGTCTTAACTACAATTTCGCGTATACTAAGATTTAAATCGAGGCACTACAAAATCTAAGATTAAAGCCATCCCTAATCCTGCTACAAAGCCTGTGAAAAACATCATTGAGAAAATCGCATTAGCTAGATCCGCAAATCCAACCTGCACCGTCTTCGCTAGGTAAAGATAATATAACCCAGCCAAGAAGCAAAGTAAAGCTGGTGAATATTTGACTGGCTTACCACCTATTGATACCCGCGATAGTAGGTATGTTATAAATGAAAAGAGTACCACGATTCCAAGTAGAATGAGTATGAATCTATCCATCACACTTCCCCCATACAACTTTTCTTTTAGTATTATACCTCTTTTTAATTCTTCTTACTTTCGTAAATATTCCTAGAGCTGAGGCTATAATCTCACTCTGAAAATGCAGAGAATTAAAGCTCTGACTTTGCTTTGATGTTAAGGGATTTCATTGGTATAGCATGATCTTTCCGCTCTCTCTCGCTCTCATTCCTTACGTAATTAACCGAGGTGCGAAGCGGCACTTCCTTAAGGAAGAAGGTCAGTATGAACGCCACAACCAAGACGATGGCTCCGGCTAAAAAGACATTAGCTAAGGAAGCAGCTAAAGCCTCCCGTAACCCTTCAATGAGTTGTGTAAATACTGACTGTATCGGAGCTGGCAAGATATTTTGAATCTCAAGAAGTTTGGGCCGTCAAGAAGAATCTGGGGATTTTGGAATTGGGCTAGCTTATCAGCCATCGCTGGATCTAAAGCTGACGAATTGATACTATCACCAATAGCGGCAACTCCTGTCATTTTGCGTGCAATGCTTGAGGATAGAATGGTTCCCATCACAGCAATACCAATCGTTCCGCCAAGGTTACGGAATAATTGCACGGAAGCTGTACCCACTCCCAGATCCTTTGAATCGACCGAATTTTGGACTGCGATCATGAAGACAGGCATCCCCAGTCCGAGACCAAAACCGAATATAAACATACTGAGCGCAGCCACTGGGATGCTGTTCATGACAGTCATGAGCAGCATGCCCAAGACCATAATGGCGGTTCCGAGGAGAGCCATATTTTTGTATTTACCCGTCTTAGTCATCCGACGTCCTGCATAGGCACTCACTGTAAACATACTTAAAGACATCGGCATTGCGACATAGCCAGCATAGGTTGCCGAAACGCCCATAACTCCTTGTATATAAAACGGCATATACATTAGAGCACCCATCATTCCTGCAAACATAAGAAAACCAATACTATTAGATAGAACTACCACTCTATTCTTAAATAAGTATAGAGGAAGGACTGGAGTTTTCACCTTGGTCTCTGTATAGATAAAAAGAGCTAAAGATATAACTGTGAATAGAAATAATCCTAAGATTTGAGACGATCCCCAAGCATACTTTGTTCCTGCCCAGGAGAATGCGAGAAGCAGGGGGACTATGGTCAGGGTTAGAAATAAGGAACCTAGATAATCGATTGACTCTGTTTCTCGTCGCTGCACTTTAGGAAACAGAAATAGTATCATGAAAAAGGCAAGAAACCCGAGGGGAAGGAAAAACCAAAATACCCAGTGCCAGTCCATATGATCGACGATATAGCCGCCAAGACTGGTCCAAGGATACTGGATATTCCGAAAACAGCACTCATAAGTCCTGACCATCGTCCTCTTTCCCGGGGGGAGAATAAATCTCCGATGGCAGTAAAGGCTGTAGCCATGATAATTCCAGCCCCTACCCCTTGAATTCCGCGGTAAATAATCAGTTGAATAATATCAGTAGAGGTGCCGGAGAAAAAAGCTCCGATCATGAAAATTACTATTCCTGATAAAATAAATGGCTTTCGACCATAGATGTCTGAGAGTTTTCCGACCAGTATCGTAGAGATCGTCGAGGTTAATAGGTAGATCGAGATAATCCAAGTGTAATAATCCATGCCACCGAGTTTGGCGATAATGCGAGGCAAGGCCACGCCAACGATTGTTTGATTAATCGAAGAAAAGAACATTGCTACCACAATTGCAATCATAATCGTGACTTTGCGCTGATAAGATAACTCTTCCATTGAATTCTTCTCCTCCGTAATTTTTGCCTCTTTCTATCCCTTAAATCTTATCTTTTTCTAGGTTCTTATAACAGCTAGCCTGTTGACTCAGGGAGCTTGCTGATCCAGGTTATTCGAAATTTGATGGTAAATCCGAATGAGATGACTGATATCTTCATCCGATAACCCTTCAAAAAACCTCTCCGTTGCTTTCTTTTGATTCTCAATCATAGATTCCAAGATATGTTCACCTTGATCAGTGATTTCCAAATAAACGACTCGGCGGTCTTTCATTGCTCCTTTGCGCTCGGCATAGCCTTCAGAGACCAGTTTATCTGAGGCTCCCGTAATCGCACCTGGTGTCATTTGAATCGCCTCAGCCAGTTCGTTGGCTTTTTGAGGACCAGAATGTTTAAGGGTTTTTAAAATCAGATATTGGGAATGGTTAATTCCATGCTGGAGTTCTTTATTCCACTCTTTCTTCATTCTTCTCAAGATATTATAGAATAACTCCAACAACTCTCGACGATCTGCCATGTCCTACTCCTTTATGCTTAAATAGTTTAGTTCTAAACTATTTAGCGGTCAATGTTTTATAGTATACATTTTTTCCTTATTAAAGTAAATCCTCTAGAAAGAATTTCTTTAAGCGTGACGTTTTAGTTTCTTTTTCGTTTTTAGTTCATGAGGAGGTGAAGAAGTGGCCACGAAGATAAGCCCATCTAATGAGCAATACATGGAAAAGTGGTACCAACAAACGGTTTCGAAACTGTACAGTTTCACATACGCGCTTCTCCAGAATCGAGAAGAGGCCGAAGACATTACTCAAGAAACTTATTTCCGTTGTCTGAGGAAAGACTCAAAGAGTTTTCCACCCTATCCCTATCTTAAAAAGGTCGCTCGTAATCTTATTTACGATCGATATCGCCACTGGCAAAAATCCGGTAGCCAGATGGAGGATCACACCCTATCCGAAGATGTTTCTGCCAGCGAAGAAGATTGGGTCACTCGATCCTTGGTACAAGAGCTAATGAACCAACTCCCTGAACAGTATAAACAGGTTTTAGAACTCCGCATTATTGAAGGGTATTCGCGCAAGGAAACCGCGGAACGAATGGAACGTAGTGAAGATGCCATTCGTGGTTTACAGTATAGAGCTCTCCAAGCTTTAAGAGATTTATTTCATGTCACAGAAAAGAACGGAGGATAAATTGATAATGAAAACAAATGACAACTTTGCTCAAAAGTCTCCGGAGCAAGAGTTAGACGATTTTATCAATACTCTAAATCTAGAACAGCAGCCTAACGAAAGCACCCATCAAGATGTAGCCGAACTTCAATCCCTGACTAGAAAAATCAAAAGCCTTCGTCCAGTTCCAGAACTCCGCGAAGAATTCTCCCATGAATTACACCAAAATCTTCAACAAAGGTCTAATCCTCGGAGGGGATTTTTACCATGGAGTGCACTCGTCGCAAGTATCTTAGTCATTGTTTTCTTGATTTCTCCTTGGTCTAATAGGAATAAAGATCTTGTCTTAGCCATGGAACAGTCGGTCAAACAACTTCAGAATTATCACGGAATCCTAGAAAAGGTCAGTACAAATGCCTTGGGTGAAAATCAAATCATCCAACGAATCGAGATTTGGTCTGAAAATAATAAATACGCTACCAGCAGCGAAGAGGGAATGGTAACGGTTAATAACGGTGAACTCCGTTGGAGGAGCGATTCGAAAAGTAAGGAAATCACTTTACTCCCCATTTACCTAGATCCGCGTGATTTCGACTTACAGAAAGAAGCAACAAAAGCCCAGCAGTACTCCCATAGAATTGTTGGGCAAGACTCCATCGTAGGTCGCACTGCTACTCGCCTAGAGATTACTCCCCCTGGCGGTTTACCCTATTATCTATGGATCGATCCAGAAACTCATATGCCGGTCCAGCTTCAGACCGCAATGCAAAAGTCAATCCAAACGACCTATACGTTTGTGACTCTTGAAACGAACGTCAAAATTCCAGACACAACCTTCAGCTACACCCCGCCTAAAGAGTATCGGATAGTCGATCAAAATCCAGACAAACCTGTAGATACCCTATCTGAAGCAATTGCGCTAAGTGGCTTTACTCCGCTCGAACTCAGCGAAAAACCTCAGCGACTCTTTGCCTCCCCTAACCGAATCATCTTTGATTTTGAGGATACGATTGTAACTGAATCCAAACAAACCGCCCCCTTCGTCCGCTCTCCTCTGGCTGCCCTTGGACAGGCAGCGGGAGGTCCGTTAGAAGTTTTACCGAATAGCCTCCGGTGGCAGCAAAATGGTTTGGAAATCCAAGTGCAGGGACAAAGATCTGAGGAATTTGCAAAACAATTGGTGAATAATCTGGTTATCCCTCAGGGTAACCAAGATCTACCTGATCAACCTTCTGTTAAAGTCGAGATTGACATGGATATAGTCAAGCGAAACCAACAACAGGTTGACGCTGGAAGTAGTCCCTGGCAAATCGACCCCATGCAAGTGGCCTTTACCTTTGCCATACTGCAAATCTCACCTAATGGGATCACTGGTGACCCACCGATTGATTACGGCTCGCTCACCGTCTCGGCTAACACAGGAACAGACGCCATAATTCAAATCTCCGAGGGTCCAGTCAAAACTGTTTACGTTAAGCGGTTAATCCGTCAGGACCAAAGCGGAATTTGGACAGTGATCGGGTATGACCCGAGGTAAAGGTATCTAAGCAGATTGGAAACTTACTTCAGGTGGAGTTTTAACTCCTTCTGAAGTCTAGTTGAACTTATCCACTTATCTCCCACCTAAAAAGTGGGGGTTTTAGTGGAGTTAACCGTTAGATAAACGGTTTACTTAGGAATAAACAGCCTCATCTCACTTCAGAAGTGAGATGAGGCTGTTTCCTAGTCTAAAAAGCTGGCCTTTGTTATTCGAATCAGTTCTATTTTGGAATCTATTTTTACATCTTCGTTTAACAGTGAATTATCATCTTTGTCCAAGTCAAAAATAATGATCTGCCCATCTCCCAGTTCGTAAAAGCCTATTAGGCTGCCATCTTCGTGTCGACTTTCAAACTGTTTATAGCTTGAACCGTAGTTATCAAACACTTCTTTGGCAATATCACCCGTCTTAACTCCCCTATTTGTATGAAATTGTGCCGAGCTGGTTTCAAGTTCGAGAACCTGACCGGAGTCTTTTCCGATTATCACAGTAATCCCTTTATCATAGGTTCTTCTATTCCAAGGCTCTGGAAAATGACCAGGTTCATCAAAAGGTTCCTCTTTAAAGACTCTCCCCATTATCTCGTCTACCTGACTTTGACTGTCACCCAGATGGATTCCTCCTATGCTCGGACGAACATCCACCTGTTCATCTTTCAACACGGTTATCTCATCGGCAGTTGCCTGGACCGGATATGATTCAGCAACTGGTCCAATAAAACGCACTTCTACTCTCAGGTTTTCCTGCAAAGCATCAAAGTTGGAATTTACAATCTTGCCAGCCGATTTTTCACTGATTTTAGTCTTTTGGGTTACTTTAATTGATGCCTGGTCATAAGGCTTAGAACCTTTTTCCCCTTCGACTAAAATACTTCCAAGTATCTCTCCTACTCCGTTCTTCGTCAATTTAATGATAGTTCCATGAATGTCTGCTTGCTTGGTATTTTGAGTATCCACTGGATTTTGAGGTTTACCTGGACTGCATCCGGAAACCACTAATAACCCAAATAACGAAATAGCAACTAGTTTAATTAGTTTCATAGTTAATGCCTCCATATAAGCTACTTACCATTGCCGACCTGGATCATCTGCCATACTGTTAACTGTGCCTCTAGGATATAGAACGAGATAATGATCCATCATAGGATCGGAATTACTATTGGTCGGTAGTGGGAATACAAACTCGATTTTAAACTCTTGACCTGCCGTATAACCAATGATTTCTTCGCCATTGACTTTTACATCATAAGCCGGAGTGCCATATACTTCTTTGGTTTTAGCAAGAGAAAGTTTCTGTAATTGCTTATCAAAGGATCGAGCCTCAAAAATTTGAGATCCTTTGTTAAAGCCAAATACCATAACCTGCTTCGAGTAGGTTGCATAATTTCCTTTGGCAGCTGCGACCCATTCGGTTTTATCCGGCTCCCCCCATTGACTCTTCACATCTTCTAGAACGGTTGTCTTCACGGGGAATGTACTGTTAATAACTTTCCCTTGCTCCGCTAATAGCTTCATATTCAACAATAACTCTTTCGTCACATCTGTGGTTTGAGGTTCAGTAGACGATGGAGCTGTTTGAGATGTTGAATCCGTTGGCGTGGGAGGGTTGGCACTCTGAGAATTTGAGGGGGAACACCCCATAACAAGTGACAAAGCGAGTGTAGCTGCCATCCATTTCAAGGTCTTACTTTTAGTTGTTCTGATCATGAAATTCTCCTTCTACATTAAATTGAGTGATGCTATTATTCCCTACTTCAATATAGACGGAAGTTAGAGCGTTTTTCTGACGATAGAATAATTCGCATTTCCTCGGTCAACTATTGCTGATCATCAGCTGGCTTATTCAAGTCAGCTTAACGATAAAGCGGATAACTTCCCCACTACATTCAGCCCATATCTGACCACCTTGCAATTCTACGATCCCTTTGGCGATTGCCAATCCCAAGCCAGAACCTCCTTTATCTGCTGTCCGAGATTGTTCAACGCGGTAAAACCTATCAAATAATCGTGCTAGCTCAGCCTGGGGAATGTGTTTACCCTTATTCTGAATAATCACGAGGACATCGTCATTTTCTCTTAAGATTTTTACCATAATTTCACCGGGTTTATAGCTATACTTTACGGCATTAAGCAGCAGGTTCTCAAAAACACGGACTGTTTGATCAATATCGATCTCAACAAAGACCTTCTCCTGGGGAATTTCCTTGATAATGACCAGATTATTTTCCTCAAAGCTGAGTGTATGCTCTTCCAACAACTGTTCAAGTAACTCGTTCAAGGATACTGTTTCTCTCGTAAACTTAACTCCTTTATTGGTCAGCTTGGTGTACTCGAACAAGTCTTCGATTAACCCTCCCAATTTTTCTGATTTGCTATAAACTATATTGACGTAATCGTTAAATTGCTCGTCTGTTTCAAATTTCCGGTCTTTAATCAGGGCTAGATAACCCAAAATCGAGGTTAAAGGGGTCCTTAAATCATGAGAGAAATTTGTAATAAGTTCATTTTTCATGATGTCCAAAACAATCAGGTCGACCTGCTCCTTCTCCAATAGGTCCAGGGCCATTCTACCATCCGAAGCTTTTAAGACCTGATATCCTTCGTTTTTAAGATAAATATCAATTAGATCTCTGATCTCTTTTTCATCATCAACCACAAGTATGGTTCCTTTAGCCATGTGCGTAATCCCTCCATGTTTACATAAAAAACCAGATCAAAAATTAGACCACCTAATACTATAGCAGATAAGTGTCATAACTGCATTATAGGGTTTAGTCCTTAAAATAAAGTAGGTCCAAACCTTAAAATATTCTTAAAATTTAATTAGAAATTCCTTTGGACAATCGATTGGTAACTGTGACTGGACCCTTCCCTTATGGAAATAACAAAGGACCTGTACCACTTTTCAAGCGATACAAGTCCTTCCAGTATTTTACGATCGTGAAGTGGCAGTCAACATTCACTACCATTCGCGAGTATATTAAGTCCTCTGGGATCCCCCAAGGGCAAAGGTACATGATCCAATAACAAGCATAGACAATGTCATCGAGTGAATTCTATTTTTAAAACCGCCCCAAGAAGCCATGATGACGCCGCCTACCATCATGCCGATTGAAAAGGTAATTTCTATGGCCGTTAAACGCCATACATCGTTACCAAAACTACGTGCAACCTGTAGGGGCGTTAAAAAGGCAGCAGGTGCTGCTAAGAAAAAGAAGACTGCGCAAAACAGAAAAAACCTCTTGATATACGAATGATTTCTTATGTAGTTAAAACCTTCACGCATATCGCTGAAATAGCTCGTTGTTTGCTTTGTTTGAGCTTTCGCATGAACAGGAACATGCAAAAACAAAAATAGTACTGAAACCGCTATAGCTGCTGTAATAACATCTATAAAGAAAATCGTCTCGATAGTAGCCATGGTTAGCAGTGCACCGCTAAGCATGGGGGACACCAGCATAACCATAGCTTGAATACTTCCATTTGTTGCGTTCACCTTAGTAAGTTTATCCTCTGGTACAATTTGCGGAAGGAAGGCTCCTACCGCCGGTATTTGAATTGCTGCCCCAAGCGCTCGTATGGCAAACGCCCCAAAGAGCAACCATAGTGAACCGTATCCCATCAGAAAAAATATGGCTAAGACTAGTGTTGCTAATGCAATCATAGAATCAGAAAGAATAATAAGGGTTTTTCGATTATAACGGTCAGCCCATACTCCCGCAAACGGAGAAAGAAGTAAGGTAGGAAGAAAACCGCAAATGATGGCAATGGTCATCATGACACCCGACTGTGTCGTTAACGTAATATGCCACATAATCGCATACTGAACCAGTGATGATCCAAAGAGCGATATGGTCTGGCTAGCCAAAAACAGGATTATATTCTTTTTCCAATCTTTATTCATGTCAAATGGCGGCCTAAAATCTGTCATTTTACTATTTGTCCATCTCCATAAACCATATACTTAATCGTGGTCAATTCCTTTAGACCCATTGGCCCTCGGGCATGTAACTTCTGAGTACTAATCCCAATTTCTGCTCCAAAGCCGAAACGCCCTCCGTCTGTGAAACGAGTAGAAGCATTCACATAAACCGCGGCTGCATCAATTTCTCTCAAAAACCGTTGTGCCCTTGAATAGTTTTCGGTGAGGATGGTTTCGGAATGCTTGGTACTGTATTGATATATATGATCTAGTGCACCATCAAGGTCAGGTACAACTTTAACACTTAAAATAAGGTCAAGATGTTCTGACACCCAATCTTCCGGGGCGGCAGGAACGGCATAAGGCAAGATTTCGCAGGTTTTTGGGCATCCCTTTAGTTCAACATAGTGCTTTCTTAGCTCTTCTCCGATCAATGGAAGAAAGTCTTCGGCAATCCCTTCATCGACGAGCATAGTTTCCAAGGCATTACAGACCCCAGGATTTTGTGTCTTGGCATTAATGATGATAGGAATGGCCTTTGCGTAATCCGCATCTCGATCAATAAAAGCGTGGCACATTCCTGTTCCTGTTTCAATCACCGGCACGGTGGCATTCTGCACCACGGTTTGAATCAGCCCAGCTCCCCCTCTGGGAATAATGACATCCACATAATCGTTCATACGCATTAGTTGCTGAACCCATTCCCGATTTGTTTCTGTAATAAGTTGAATACTTCCGGACGGCAAGCCACTCTTTTCAGCAGCTTCTGCAATTACTCTAGCCAAGACTTTATTACTTTCTAAGGCCTCAGATCCCCCCCTCAGGATCACAACATTACCTGATTTCAAACACAAGGCAGCCGCATCGACTGTCACATTAGGTCTTGCTTCATAGATCATCGCCACAACCCCTAGAGGTACACGAGTCTGCTGGATACAAAGTCCATTTGGACGGGTCCATACTTCTCCTTCTCCCACGGGATCTCTTAAAGCAACCACGTCTTTAAGGGATTGACTAATTTGCGCAATGCTCGCCGAGGTCAGCCTTAAACGATTGACAAGACTTTTCTTAAGGCCTTTCTCTTCTGCTGCTTGAACATCTAGGCTGTTAGCTTTGAGAATCTCTTGTTCATTATCTATAAGGGCTTCTGACATCGCAAGCAGAGCGTTATTTTTAGATTCTGTACTAGCAAAAGCCAATAGGCGAGCCGCATGCTTGGCTCTACGCCCAATTTCAATTAATTCTTGGTGAAACACCACAAAACCCTCCCATCAATCGTTTATTATAATATATCTGCTTTCTCGTTCTTTAGCAAAACTCTCAATGAATTAAATCATCTTCCTCTATACCTTAACATTTGCGCTTTTCATAGTTCAAGGAAAAATGGTATCGCCAAGTCTTCTTAAATCTGTCACTGCAGAAGATCAGCAAAATAGTTTAGTTCATTATACCAGAAATTAGAATCTATGTAATCAAAAAGACCTCAATAAGCTTCAAAGCCATTGAGGTCAAAATGTGTTAATCCAATAGTTATCACTACAAACAAGGAGACTAGGCTGCCAGGGCTCTCGCCATTCATGGCGATGGTCCCTTCTCGCCATCACGGCACCTTGCCATCCATGGCGGTGCTCTAATCTCGAACGTCCTTGTTCGAGTCTTGGCTACAGGGACACTCGGCCATCCTTGGCCAGCGCTCAAACTACTAACATCCTTGTTCGAGTCATGGCCGTCGAGCAATAGATATGGCTAAATTCTTGAATATAGTTAAGCTAAACTTCAGATGGAGTTAAAACTCTAGCTCCACCTGAAGTAAGCATTTCCCTATCCACCTGCCATAAGGTGGATGGCCTTCACTTCGTCTCCGTCCTGGATAATCGTCGAAGCATAATCCTCTGGGGAAATAATCTTGGAATTGATATAGACAATAATCCGTGGATAGGTATAAGTCTTAAGCTTTAAAAGTTCTTGCACCGTAAGCTCTTCCTGCCATTCGCAATCCCTGTTATTTAACTTAATCAAGTTATCACCTACACATGTTTATTAACGACTTCTAGGAGTTCTGGTAAATCCATTCCTAAATCCCGAAGTCTTTCGACCGTCGGTACTCCGTCCATTGTCCAACCCCGACGTTTGTAGACTGCGTCTGTGAGCTTTTCATATTGGCTTTCGCGATACGCTCTCATGACCTTAATCTTTTCTGCAGTCGATTTGCCTGTTGTATCGTAGTTCAGAAGCTCGTTGAGTTGCTTATCATAACGCTCATGCCTGGACTCATATTCCTCCACAGTCACAGGCCCCATAGCTCTGTAAGGAAGTTTGTCATGAACCCGTTTGCCGTAACCCATCCGGATGTTGAAAATTCTCTGGAAATTGTAGACCCTCTCAGATTGACGGATGAGTTCATATTTGTCAATAGCATTACCGGTAACCGCGTTATATATGTCGACATAATTTTGAACATGCTCTGGTATCTTTGCGGGCTCGTCAGTTAACTTGTTATCAGCGGGTGCAATATCATTCCAGGGCAGTTTGCAGAGACCGTTTAAACCGAACCAAGTTCTAAACATGGGGTAATAGTGGAGGGCTTCTGCCTTATCTTCGAAGGTTGGAATCTGGTTATTTACCATATCCATGAAGATCAACCAGGCTTCATCGTGCTGTGGGCCTTTGTTAGTCAGGCCGTATCCTCCTTGTTGCGCTAAAGATTCCTTGGGCAAATACTCGGAAAATTCGAGGCCCTTTTGTTCCATACCTATGTCAAAGAGGAACTGCGGATCCGCTCCATATTCCTTGGCAAAGAAGGCCTTCATTTTACGGATTCCCATGCCAGCAATCTTGCCAAAGCCCACTCCCTTAGACATCTGGTGAATAAGTTCAAAGGATGCCTCTGTATTGCCAAAGGTAAGTTCTAAACCCCCAGTTCGTTCTTTATTCAGAATTCCGTTTTCGTAGCATTCCATAACAAAGGCCGTCAGAGTAGCATAGGAGATCGTATCAATGCCATAGGTGTCACAGTAAAAGTTCAACTCCAATATGGCATCCGGATCGAAGATACCACAGTTTGAACCCAGACCAGCAGCGTTTTCATATTCAGGACCGTCGATGGTAACCTTTTGACCTTTATAAGGGCCCGTTTTCAGTTCAAATTGGTCAGCGGCTTTAGCACAGGCCATACTGCATCCATGCCAGCAGCCATCCGGGGAATTCTGGGTTACTTTGGAGATGAAAACATCAGAGGATATTTTGAAGGTATCCTTGTGAGCACCAAATTTATAATTGTGAGTCGGCAAAAGATCATACTGGTCCATGACTTCAATTATATTCGCTGTGCCAATTTTACGCATGCGGTTTTGAGAGTTATCCAGATCGTGAATTTCTTTATGCAGCTTGATACCCGTTTTATTTAAGGTAAGCTGGTCAACGGGATGGTTTAGGTTGCCCTTTACCCCTGGGCATTTTATAACCACGGCCTTGATATGTTTGTCTCTAAAAACTGTCCCAATGCCGCCTCTGCCGGCTTGCTTTAAACGGATACCTTTCCGGCGCACATCATAGAAGGTAAAGTTTAAAAGCCCAATATTCGTATGCTCGGCAGCCGTCCCGGTAGAGATCACGGCGATATTCCGTTTGTCTTCTTCGTTCTCGGCATACTTTTCAGTCAGCTGTTCACCCAGAATATGGGTGTCCAAGTTCCCACCTGGTGCTGCTTCTTCAAGGGTGATCGTTCCCTTTTTGCCGTCAATGAAAATGATGACATCCTTGTCTGCTTTGCCCTGAAGTTCGAGGGCATCGAAACCGACAAATTTAAGGAAGGGACCAAAATATCCACCAGCATTGCTGTCGATGGGCATATTGGTCAATGGGGATAATGTCACAACCAGTGATTTTCCGGAACCAGGATATTGAGTAATTCCGCCAATCGGTCCACTTGAAATAATGATTTCGTTTTCCGGGTCATTCCACTTCGTGGATTCAGTCACTGCCTGCCACAAGTAATAGAGCCCAAAGCCCTTACCGCCAATGAACTTGTCTTTCATCAAAGGGGTAACGGGCTTTTCTTTGATTTCATGGTTACCGACATTGATATAAAGAGTGCGGTCGGTATACCCTTTGTCGATAGCACCTAAATCATAGTTATATTCTTTTAGTAATTTATGGCCCGCTTGATTGTTTTCTAGATCCATATTATTTCCCCCTAAGCTTCTTCCGAACTATAAATCGCATGGGTTGGGCAGATTTTAGCACACTGGCCACAAGCAATACATTTAAAAGGTTCCAACAGATCCCCTTGCATTTTCATGGCAAGCTCCGGGCAGAAACCGACACACATAAAGCAACCGACACAGACTTTTTTATTGATTCGCACGACGCCATATTTATCTCGAGAAATTGCCGCTACGGAACAAATATCCATACATTCACCACATTGGTTACACACCGTGATCTTCTTATCCTCGACTTGAATACAGGATTTTTCTCGATTCGTTTCTTTAAAGTAGGTTTTAGAACAGACTTCCTCGCATTCTCCACAGCCTATGCATAAGGATTCATTCTTTGTTAAAAGTTTCAAGTTTTCCACCTCCGTATGACTAGCGAACTCACTTCGCTCGGTGATTCAATTTAATGATTAGACCACTGCAGATTCAAGTACCAAGTTTCCCGCTCGGAAGCGGTCCAAACCAAATCGTTCAATGGGCATAAAACACTCTTGCCCGAGAATCTTCTGAACCAAAAGAACTGCCGTCTGGGGTGCAACCATGAAACCATGACCACTAAAACCGGCCGCCACCCACATCCCTTTGGCCTCTGGAACCTCATCCAAAATCGGATTAGCATCCGGGCTCATATCATAAAGACCAGACCACTGTCGGACGACACGTAGGTTCTTTAAGAGAGGCAAAACAGTCGTTGCCTGACGAGCAACATCCTCTAAAAACTCCCAGCTGGAATTAATGTTAAAATCTTTAGGTTCATTGGGATCCCCTACACCCATTATAAAACTGCCGTGTGGGGTCTGCTGACAGTATAAACGATGATGGAGAGAGATAACCATGGGTCCCTGGCAAGGTTCAACCGGTTCGGTCACTAAAGCCTGGTGGCGTTGGGGATAGAGGGGCAGTTCAAAACCGACCATATTGCAGATTGTACCCGCCGCATAACCGCTGGCATTTATCACGAGGGAGGCAGCGATATCCCCTTTAGAAGTCTGAACTGAGGTAACTATACCTTTTTCCCTTTTTATGCCAGTTACGGAAGTATAGGTTTCAAATTTAACTCCCAGCCGACTGGCTGCTTTATAGTAGGCATCCACCACATGAAATGGATTGGCATGTCCGTCCGAATGACAGAACGTAGCACCGATTAGTCCATTAAGGTTTAGATGGGGCACAATCTCTTGAGCTTCTTGAGGAGTAATCATTTTCGTCGGAATTCCTAGACTATGCTGGACGGCAACATTCTTTTTATACTGGTTCCATTCGGCTTGCGTATGGGAAACCATCAGGTAGCCGCCTTGCTTAAATTCAATATCCATATCATATTCAAGTTCTTCGTTCATACCCTCAAAACGTTTCACACTGTCCCGGGCAAGAATAGCGTTGGTTTCGGTTCCCCACTGTTGGCGAACTCCTGCACCACACCGACCTGTTGCTCCAGAAGAAAGATACTGCTTTTCAATGACCACAATATCCTTTACCCCACGGACGGCCAGTTCATAGGCCACTGCGCAGCCTATAATCCCGCCCCCGATAATCACAACATTAGCTACTTTTTGCAATTCACTCACCCCCCGCAAAGGTTCCCAGTTTCACTGGCTTCACCGGTGCACGGAAGGTAGGCATCAAAACATCTCCTACAGGAATTCCGTAAACCTTGGCTAGTTCCTGGGCAATCAACATCCGGCAGGTACGGCCCTGGCAAGGACCCATTCCTGCACGGATAACACGTTTAATCTCATCAATGGTACGGTAACCTTGGCTGATTAGTGATTTAACTTCGTCTAGGGTGATATCCTCACATCGGCAGACGATGGTTTCTTTAGCTGCATGTCTAACCCCTCCCAAGCGAATACCTCGTACATCCATAACCAAATCTTTGGGTACGACCAACCAAATAGTATAGGTCTTATTTTTCTGACCACCCGACTGAACTTTATGGACTTCAAAGCTGCCGAGTTCTTCACCAGCCCTATTTAAACCAACCACTTTTTCACCAACTTGAGGAACTGGAGCATATTCATAAGGAATCCTAACAATGGCTTCTTTATCGCTGTAGGAAGCGTCCACGATGAAGATGGCCAGCCCTGGGCAGCGACTAAGGCAGACACCACAGCCGTTACAGTTATTAAAGTCTAGTTTTGGCAGGTTATTTATATCCTCCATGGGCTGAATTGCCCCTTGCTTGCAGGCTTCCGTACAAGGATTGCACGGAATCTCCTGGAAGCATTCAATGATGGCTACGGGACCTTTTATAAGTCGTTCTTCGGAAGGAGAAACAGTTTTTATGTCCTCAGCTGTCGGAACTCCAGTCTTGTTTAGCATGCCGCTCCCCCCTTGTCCATTAGTTTCATAATCCCCTTCACTGTCTTTTGTCCTGCAGGCCCGGCGCGAAGTTCACTTAACTCTGCCAAGGCATCCGCTTGAAGCTTCGGCGCCACATCCTTGCCATGCCCCAGACTGTAGGCAGCGCAAATACCTGCTAAACGACCTTCTACCATAGCTGAGCTGGCTTCTTCAACTCCACTCACGTCCCCTGCGACATAAAGTCCCAGACGAGTCGTTTCCAAATATTTATTTCTAATCGGCACATGTCCGGAAAGCTCCGGAACATACTTCATCTGGCAGTCCGCTTGGAAACAGAGCTCGGTGAGGGGGCTTAAACCTACGGCTAGACAGATGACATCCACTTTAAGATCTTGTTCAGTCCCAGGAATCGGCTGCCACTTCTCGTCGAGCTTACAGATAATGGCCCCTTCAACGCTATCCTGACCGTAAGCTTCGGTAATAGTATGAGAGGTTAAAATAGGGACTCCAGCCCGTCGAATCTTGGCAGCATGCACCAGATAACCGCCAATGGTTGGCGAAGCTTCAATAATCCCAGCGACTTCTACCCCTGCCTGCATTAATTGGTAAGAGACTATTAGGCCAATATTGCCGGCACCGATCATGAGCACCCGTTGTCCGGGGACAATACCATGCACATTCATCAGGGTTTGAACAGCTCCTGCCCCATAAATACCGGGCAAATCATTATTAGGAAAAGCAATCATTTTTTCGGAAGCGCCTGTGGCTACTATAATTTTCTCCGGATTGATTTTAAGGTGTTTACCTTGTCCTTCAGCGGTGACCACACCGTCTTCATAAATCCCCAGAGCGGTTGTCTCGGTCCAGACTTCAACCTTAGGGTTGTTTGCACATTGCTCAATAAGCAAATTGCCAATCTGGTAACCACGGTCACCAGCATACTGCTTTTTTGAACCGAAGAATTTATGGGTCTGCTTGACCAATTGACCGCCGGGTTTATCGTCCCGCTCTAAAAGCAGCACGCTGGCACCTAAATCAGCAGCCGCGGAGGCGGCACTCAGACCGGCTGGTCCGCCACCTATGATGAGGATCTCTATCTCTTTCACCTTAGGCACCCCTTTCCTTGCTGAGTTTCTACCCTCATGCCGGACTTCAGTTTTTCCACACAGATTCTGACATTGGGCTCGCCGTCAACAACCATTAGGCAGGAAGAACAATTTCCGATGGCACAAAACAGACCTCGCGGACGGTGCATGGTTTGGCTGTGGCCCAAAACTCTAACCCCTACAGCATGCAAAGCCGCTGCAATGGTCTCTCCTTCATAGCCCTTAAGTTCCTGCCCGTCGAAGGAAAAGGAAACCTCTTCCCCACGTTGAAATTCTAAAATTGGATGCTCGGTGATTCGCATTAAAAACTCACTCTCCCCAGTTATGTAAGTATCTTATCTCTTATCCAGCATAGTTGGTAATCCATAAAGCCCTATCCAAGAACTAGCGTTGCAATTTCCATTCCAAATTTTCTATTAAGACTGCTGTGACTACAAAAAAATCAATAGCCCTTGTCAAAAGAAAAGATCTCCTGTTTGATTGTTGAATAAGTGGGAAAATTTAGGGTATGCGCAAGATTTATTAATGAAATTTCGTTTTACAAAAGCTATTAAACTTAGCCAACTAGAAGCTGTATCTAATGAGTAACGAAAAAAACTCCCCAAAGGGAGTTAGAATTTTTTTCATATTAGTCACTGTATTAGTCAAAAGGCAACTATTAATCTGTTCAATTATCCGACACATGTCTAAATACTTGACACTTATATTATTTTCTTCATTACAATGTTAATTATTTACTATCCAAACAGAACCTCACCCGTTAATTCTTAATGGATCTAACCCTTCCAACTTCACTTCCTATTGCTACAGCTAACACTGAAACAATTACTGAGGAATAGAAAATTAGTTTTGCAAAATATAAACTGTTGAACTTAATGAGATAAAAAAATGGATACCCCCATAAAGCCAAGGTCGGTGGTAACATTCCAAACCGTCCTGACATGTAAATAAAACTAAAGAATATGCCACCTATCGATCCAATTATACCTACTAAAACTCCATTTACCAATCCTAACTTGATATGCCACCCATAGAAAAACCAAGCTAAAATGAAAGAGGCAGAAAATAAAACTTCAATTAGGCTGTTATCAGTTATGAGTCCGAGAAGTCCGGAAGCAACATTAAATATTATTGTTAATAATAACAACATAAGTCCCTTTTTGAGAAACTTCATAATAGATAACCTCCTGATATATAAGGTGCTGGGCCAGCGAGAATTGACGTACAGGAAAAAACGGCACTGGCAAAACTCTCACCAGAACAGCAATTTGTGTATACCGCTAAAGTTGACAAAAAAACGAGTTGAAGAAACTCCCTAGGATTCAATAAAAAGGGGAGTTAGTACAAATTGAGTTTCTTGATTTTATAGTATAAAGTGCTGCGCGGTACTCCTAATTTTCTGGCTGTTTTAGATTTGTCCCCACTACAATCTTCCAGGGCTTGGAGGATAATTTCCCGTTCTGCACGATCCGTAATGTCGGTGAGAGTAGAATCCGGATCAGAGATCGCATGGATATATTTCTGAAAGCCAATAGTTTCTGGTAAATGATCCTCCATGATCAAATCCTCCTCAGCGAGAATGACCATGCGTTCCACCACATTTCTCAATTCTCGAACATTTCCCGGCCAGAGATAATTGAGCAGGGATGGCATCACCTCCGGAGAAATCTGAACAAGCTCACGACCCTGTTGCAAACAAAATTCGCGAATAAAAAGATAAACCAGATCTAGGATATCCTCTTTACGCTGGCGTAGGGGGGGAATCTCTATGCCTACGACATTTATCCGGTAATAGAGGTCTTTCCGAAAAGTACCTTCGCGAATCATTTGTTCTAAGTCCCGATGAGTAGCAGCTATGACACGCACATCCACTTCCACTAGGTCATTGCCCCCAACCCTATAAAAACACTTATTCTGGAGGACTCGGAGAAGCTTTACCTGCATCTCAAGCGGCATTTCCCCTATTTCATCCAGAAAGACCGTTCCTTTGTGAGCGGCTTCAAATTTACCTTGTCTCCCTTGACGGTCGGCCCCGGTAAAGGCGCCAGGCTGGTAGCCAAATAACTCGCTTTCAAAAAGGGATACCGGAATAGCCCCACAGTTAATAACCACAAAGGGATGGTTATGTCGAGAACTCTCCTCATGAATAGCCTCTGCAAACAGCTCTTTTCCGGTGCCACTCTCACCACGAATCATCACGGCGGCATTTGTATTAGCCACCCGTCGAGCTAGACTGACGGTTTTCAGAAGTCCTTTGCTATGTCCGGCAATCTTTCTAAAGGCGCTATCTGGCCGATGTATCTTGGTGATCTCCTTCTTAAGCTGTCGCACTTCAGAACTCGCTTTGGACAGTTCATTGTGCAAAAGAACGATTTCCGTAATGTCTTTTTCTGCACAGACGCTGCCTATAACCTCATCCCCGTTGGTAATTGACGAGGCATTGATCAAAACATGAGTTCCGGGAAGTGGTTGATGATAATTTTCACGAATCATTTTCTTTTTCGGCAAATCTGTATTAATGACATGGGTAACGACCAGACTGGAAAAGAAATTCTGGATATCTTTCCCAACAATAGTTTTCCCAGCAATCCCATAAAGATCTTCCGCTTTTTTATTCCAACCGATGACCGTATTGGTTTGATCGATGACCGTGACGGCATCATTGACCGTATCCATAAGAATCGACATTGAACTGCTCAATCGCCTGATTTCCTCCCACATTACAGTGGGCAACATAGACGGATCTATAACCCCTTGGGGAACTTTGCCTTGATCCAGAAGGACCGCGGTTTCCCCCGGATGGAGTTTTATAGCGTCCATCAACTCCTGGAAGGTCCCTGAAAGTGGGAACGAAAAACCCACCAGCGTCCCTTCGAGGCCCTGACCCGCCTTCAAGGGAAATATCACCTGCCAGGCTTCAGCATTATCCGATTGAAGTAACGCAACCGGTTTAGGTTTCATTTTAACATATATTTCCTGCCACTTCGCAGCAGATTCGATCGTTGTCACTGGTTTAATCATTACATCTTCCAGTTTCCAAACATCACTGAAAGCTCTAAACAACACTTTACCCCCATCCTAGCAGTTCTATCATTTACCTAACATTACCTAACATTTAACAAATCTTCAGCCCATCATGAGACTCCTGCTTTTCGTGGGAGTCTACCCCGTACTCTCCATTAAAATCTATAATATTCCTTTGATATTGGGGCTTATGTTCTCCATTGATTAGTTTAAAAAAAGTGCAATTGAATCTTTACTTTCAATTGCACTTAATTATAACATTTTTACGAGTTTTATACTGCCCTAGTTTTGAAAAACGAATTACAACAACTAGATTCTCATATCGATGAAATCATCTTTTCTCCATCAAACATGGGGTTCATAATCGACTAGATTTTTTAGAATCGGCATCTGCCCACATACTTGGCAATTTGTCCGAGTTGTGATCTCTATTTTTCTAAAGTCCATATCCAAAGCATCAAATACTAACAATTTTCCAGTTAAGAGTTCTCCGATCCCCAGTAGATATTTGATAGCCTCTGTTGCCTGAATACTACCGATGATCCCTGGAATAACACCTAGTACGCCTTTCTCTTCACTAGTAGGTAATGCTTTAGTTGGGGGGGGATTTAAGAATACACATCGGTAGCAAGGGCCTCGGCCCGGAACATAGGTCATCGTCTGTCCGCTAAATTGCATGATTCCCCCATGAGAAAAAGGCTTTTGTAAAAGTACACAGGCATCGTTGATTAGAAATTTTGCTGAGAAATTATCCGTGGCATCGATCACGAAATCATAGTCTCTATCCCTAATAATATCCGTTATATTTGCTGAACTAACCCATTCTTGATATGTGACAACATCCACGTCCAAGTTCAACTCTTCGATGGTTTCTTTTCCCGATCTGACTTTAGGTCTTCCAATATCTTTATTAGAGTGGATGATTTGACGCTGTAGATTGGATAATTCAACAATATCTGGATCGACTAACCCGATTGTTCCTATCCCCGCAGCCGCAAGATACAAAGCAACCGGTGAACCGAGCCCCCCCGTACCAATTATAAGTACCTTTGAGTTTAACAATTCTAATTGCCCTTGAGGGCCTACTTCTTTTAAGATAATGTGTCTCGCGTATCTTTCTCGTTGCTCTTTTGTCAATTCCATGTCTCTGCTACTCCCCCTCACCCAGGATGACCTCATCACCTTCACCCTTATCTCCAAACTATACACTTTAACACAGTTTGCAGCAAGTTCCAGATTGATGAAGGAGTTCTGTTCAATCTGCTCATTCAATGCTTATGAATAGCCTGTCGAAGGCCGAAGCCGAAGCCGTAATGGATACGATTATTGCCAAAAATATCTTCTTTGACCCTATGCCCGTTTTGGACTGAAGATCATTCATTGGTTCTCCTCCAAAATTATTAACATTCCAGAATCACCCAAATTATTCACTCTAACATTTCTACATTTCTACATTTCTACATTTCTACATTTCTACATTTCTACATTTCTACATTTCTACATTTCTACATTTCTACATTTCTACATTTCTACATTTCT